>JAFUGL010000107.1 GCA_017469405.1 Lachnospiraceae bacterium
ATAATATCATCCTTTCATAATAAGCTTAGTATAGTTTAGAAAACCACACCAAGCTTTTTAAATTATAATTAGTTTTTTAGAATTATATGAGCGCTAAAAGAAAATCAAAGATTATCACGCCCACTTATCCTTAAGATATAAAAATTATTTGGGAATGTGTAGTTTTTGAATATAGTAGTTTTTTATGATGTAATGTTCTTCGTTAAAATATAAAAAATATGATCACATGTAAAAAGACTATCATTATAAAAATAAAAAGGCAAGACTAAATTTTGCACATATGTAAACAATTGTTTACATTTCGATTTGATAAATGAGATGAATATAGGCTTTATATAGCGTAAATCATGAAGTGATAAAGCCAAAGGAAATGGATATAATTTTATTATGAGACAAAAACAAAGATTACTATAAGAAGATGCTGTAATAAAGTGAGTGATTTGTAGAAAATTAGAAATTAATGCCGTAAATAACCCCTCATAACCCCTTGATAAAATAAAAGAATGGGGTTATAATAGAATAAACTGAAGGGAGGTATCGTCATGGAAAATTCAGATGAAAGAATCCGTGATCTGGAGATGGCGATTGCTGCGCTGCCTGTTGGATATATATCGAGAAAAACAATCAACGGTAAAATAAAGAAATACCATCAGTGGACAGAAGACGGAAAAAAGAAGAGCAAGTATCTGGATGATGATGCTGCCTCTGAGATGGAAATCTTGATTGAGGAAAGGCGTAATCTAGAGCAGGAACTTAGAGAACTTAAGAAGTCTTTGCCGGATTCACTGAGGAAAAAAAACATAGCGGGTAATGTATTTAGGACAAGTGTGCTAATCGGTGATGCTCTGAAAAGGTATGTTGACCCTATCAGAAGTTTGCAGCGCAGAGATTGCTTTGACATGTTAGAGGACTACCTTGAGAGGGAATATACAGGAAAGGTATTTATACTCTATGGCCTTCGTAGGACCGGAAAGACCACTCTTATTAAACAGGCAATTGCATCTTTATCATTAAGCGATTTTAGGAGGACGGCGTTTATTCAGGTAAATCCCGGTGATACACTTGGTGATATCAACGTTGATCTAAAATGGCTGTCAGAAAAAGGATATAAAAATGTGTTTCTCGATGAAGGGACCTTTGCGGTAGAGTTTATTGAGGGAGCTGCCCTGCTTTCTGATATCTATGCAGCTTCAGGCATGCATATTGTTCTTTCGGGAACAGACTCATTGGGATTTATCTTTTCTGAAAGCGATGAGCTGTATGACCGCTGCATCATGCTGCATACGACTTTTATCCCCTACAGGGAATTTGAAAAAGTTTTGGGGATCAGCGGTATAGATGAATATATCCAGTATGGTGGAACCATGAGTCTGGGCGGAAAACACTATAACGAAGCAGCAACCTTTAAAACCAAGGCAAGTACAGATGAGTATATCGACAGCGCAATTGCGAAAAATATACAGCATTCTTTACGGTATTACCAGGATGGCGGTCATTTCAGACATCTGGCAGAGCTTTTTGAAAAGAACGAACTGACAAGTGCTATAAATCGTGTGGTTGAGGATATTAACCACAGATTTACGATAGAAGTACTGACAAAAGATTTTATCTCCAATGATTTGGCTATTTCACGGAGAAACCTGCGCAAAGACAGAGAAAAGCCTACTGATATACTTGACAGGATTGATAAGGAGACCTTTACAGAGGGACTTCGCAGAATGCTTGAAATACTGAACAAGGAGGAGCAGATTGTTCAGATTACGGAAACACATCGTATTGAGATTAAGGAGTATCTGAATCTGCTGGATCTTACCGTGGATATTCTGACCGAGTTTATTCCTGTAAGAAATGAAAAGATTTATAGGACGGCTATAGCTCAGCCGGGCATGAGGTATGCACAGGCAGAAAGTCTGGTACGTCAGCTTTTACTTGATAAGGAATTTCAGAATATATCAGCCAAGGACAGGGTTTTTGTATTGGAACGCATAATGAATGAAATCAAGGGAAGAATGATGGAGGATATCGTCATTCTTGAAACCATGATGGCAAGCCGCGAAAAAGAGGTTTTTAAGCTTCAGTTCGCTGTTGGCGAATTTGATATGGTTATTGTGGATCCCGCTGCGATCACATGTGAGATATATGAAATCAAGCACAGTGAGAAAGCAGTGCCGGAACAGTATAAGAATCTGATAGATAAGGAAAAGTGTAAAGCAACAGAATTCAGGTTCGGTGAAATAAAGCGTAAGGCTGTTATTTATCGCGGTGAAGATAAGTCGGATGGGGACATTGAGTATTTGAATGTGGAAAAGTATTTAAGGGGACTGAACAAATAAGAAAGTAAATAGATGAAGAGGCTTTTTATGTTTAGTATTAAAAAGAGAGAATTTTTATTTATATGTTTGTCTGTTATATGGATGGTAGTTATATTTTTCTTTTCTGCAAGAAATGCAGATGAGTCCACTGATGACAGTTATAAGGTTGCAATTGCTGTTGGGCATGTTGTTGTACCGGAGTTTGAAAAGCAGAGTAAGGAAAAACAGATGGAGTTTGCGGCTAGGATTGACCATCCCATAAGAAAATGTGCTCATGCTACCGAATATGCTGTGCTTGGTATGCTTTTTGTGGGAGTGGTTTATTCTAAGAAAAAGTCGGTAAAAAAGTTTATTTTAAAGCCACTTATCTGGTGTGCCGTATATGCGTCAACAGATGAGTTTCATCAGCTATTTGTAGAAGGGCGTAGCGGACAACCTTTAGATGTTTTGATCGATAGTCTGGGGGCACTTTTGGGCATTTTAGTAGTTATATCGATTATTCAAATTATAAGAGTCTTCTTTAAATTTAATATTGACAAGGAAAAAAATATATGATACTTTTTTATAAACCGTTGAAGAAGAGTAAGTAGATTTTACCGCTTTACTTTCAGAGAGCTGTGGATGGTGGAATCACAGTAGGAAATGTAAGATTGAATGGACTTCTGAGGGCGAGCTGAAATGATTTTTCAGATTATGCGAGCCGGGGTTGACGCCTCGTTAAAAATGCCTGCATATGATAGTATGCGTTAAGTGGGTGTTATTTCACCAAGCCGGGTGGCACCGCAGGAATTTTGATTATCCTGTCCCAGCAAAGTTTATCTTTGCTGGGGCTTTTTTTATGCACAGAGCCGCCGAAAGGAATATGTCAGCTAAAGCTGACCGGCGGCTCGCGCACGAGTAGGGTGCGATTTCATCTTCCCTACTTGATTTTTTGCGATAAGCCATTTAAGCTTCTTAAAATATTTAAGCCAAGTATATACGTAAGACTATCAAATATAAATTATTTTTAAATTATTTGAAAGGAAGGTAAAAATTATGTCAAAAGAAATCCCTTACAAAATCTATCTTGAAGAATCGGAGATGCCAAGAAAATGGTATAATCTAAGAGCAGATATGGTCAATAAGCCGGCACCGCTTCTTAATCCCGGTACACACAAGCCTATGACTGCCGAAGAACTTGCTCCTGTATTTTGCGAGGAACTTGTAAAGCAGGAACTTGATGATACTACACCTTATTTTGATATTCCGGAAGAGATTCTTAAGTTTTATAGAATGTATCGTCCAGCACCACTTGTAAGAGCGTACTGTTTGGAGGAAAAGCTTAAGACTCCTGCTAAGATTTATTATAAGTTTGAAGGTAATAATACCAGTGGAAGTCACAAGCTCAATTCTGCAATTGCTCAGGCTTATTATGCTAAAAAGCAGGGTCTTAAGGGTGTTACAACAGAGACAGGAGCAGGTCAGTGGGGTACTGCACTTTCTATGGCATGCTCATACTTTGACCTCGATTGTAAGGTTTATATGGTTAAGGTTTCTTATGAACAAAAGCCTTTTAGACGTGAAGTAATGAGAACTTACGGAGCATCTGTCACTCCATCACCATCTATGGAAACTGAGGTTGGTAAGAAAATTTTGGCTGCTCATCCGGGCACAACAGGAAGTCTTGGCTGCGCTATCTCAGAGGCTGTAGAAGTTGCTACATCTACTGAAGGTTATAGATATGTACTTGGTAGTGTGCTTAATCAGGTTCTTCTTCATCAGTCAGTAATCGGTCTTGAGACCAAGGCTGCACTTGATAAGTATGGCATCACTCCTGATATCATCATCGGATGTGCAGGTGGTGGCTCAAACCTTGGTGGACTTATCGCTCCATTTATGGGAGAAAAGATAAAAAATGGTGCAAATTATCGCATTATTGCTGTTGAACCTGCATCATGCCCAAGTTTTACAAGAGGCAAATATGCTTATGACTTCTGTGATACAGGTATGGTTTGCCCACTTGCCAAGATGTATACTCTTGGAAGTAACTTTATACCTGCACCTAACCATGCGGGTGGTCTTCGTTATCATGGTATGAGTTCAACACTCTCACAGCTCTATGATGATGGTCTTATGGAGGCTGTATCAGTTCCTCAGACAGAAGTATTTGAGGCTGCAGAGCAGTTTGCAAGAGTTGAAGGTATCCTTCCGGCACCGGAAAGTTCTCACGCTATAAAGGTTGCTATAGATGAAGCTCTTAAGTGTAAAGAGACAGGCGAAGAAAAGACTATCGTATTTGGTCTTACCGGTACAGGATATTTTGATCTTGTTGCATATGAGAAGTTCCATGATGGCAAGATGGATGATTATATTCCAACTGATGAGGAGCTTGCAGCATCAATAGCAACTTTACCGGTTGTTGAATAGATAAAATCAAATGAAAGGCTGACACACTGATTTTTATTTAGTGTGTCAGCCCCTTTTTTAGAAATAATACTAAATGAATGATGCTTAATATAACATTATGGTTAAAATAACTTATGATTTTGATGTTTTCATTTTTTTCTGTAATTCTTTTAGTTGTTTAGTAAGATCAGCGATAGTATTATTTTTTTCGGCAATAATATTATCTTTTTCAGCGATAATATTATCTTTTTCAGCACGTCCTTCACGTAAGCCTTTGCGATATATTGATAGAGTATCTCTTTCATATCTTTCACGAGCGGCACATTCTTCTGCAATCTTTTCATCTTCAGTCATTTTATGTAGAGTAACAATTGTCTCACCCATATAATCATTTTTTTCAGCTAACATTTTTATCTCCTCCCACGTGGTGGCCTTAAAAAGCTTAGCCCAATAATATAAATCATTTCTATTGTCTTCAGAGACATTTTCTATTTGATTTAAGTTTAACACACGAAGACTAAATTTGTCACTATAAACTTCATGGTTTTTAGTGTTAAGAAGCATAAATTCTGAATAGAATTCAGATGTTAGATGAGTAAGATCAAAATCAATTATACCTATATGCATTGTTGGATGAACCATGCTGTAATCTTCGCCGCTTTTTAGATGGTCAAAGGCTCTGCAAAGATATGTAAGGGAACGTTCAGGCCAGTCACCATAATCTGTAACCTGCATTTCGATATTCAGTATTTTTTCATCATTTAGTGTTATTTTTAAATCTAATATGCAAGTTTTATCATTTATAACTTTACCTAGTTCAATTGGGTTTTCAACCATTACAGATGTTATACTTTTATCCGGAAGATTGAGCAGTGCATAAAGTAAGCCTGTAAGTGCTTTTTTGTTTTCTTGAAATACAGCTCTGAACATATAATCATTTGTAAGTCTGTAACGGATTTTGCCTGTTGGCAGAGCCGAAAAATCGATTTTGTTTTTCAATATCAATCATCCTTTCTTTTTTGTGCTATAAAATATGGAAAGGGTTGACAATACCGAGTATAGCGGAATAACACCTCCTGAATATAAGCTTTTTTATCCAACGAAATAATATGCTTATTAAATTATATTTTGTATATTTAGATAAATCAAGTATATTTTTTTGCACATTTGTAAACGAAAGTTTACAATTGGCATGAAAAAAATAGGTTTTTTGCACTATATATGCCTGTGGAATTTTCAATCATTTGGTTGTATAATATGTTTATATTTTTTAGGAGTAAAATATATGGCCAATATTATGGATTACCTTGACTGGAGGGGAGACCTTAGTTTTGCAGCATCTCCGGTTAATGAGATCGATAATTTAATATTTTCTGAACTTGCTTATCTTAAATTGGATGATATAGTGCCTATGCATGGTGTTGATCAGGGAGATATTTCTTTATACCATGTATGGAAGGATTATGTATATCTTTCCTGTGACCAGTCCGATCTTTCCTATGATCCTGCACCGTTGCTTGAAAAGGCAGCGCACACTGAAAGATTTAAAAATGTAATGCTTAAGGACTATTTAAATGTCTTTGATAAGGACAGCCATATTCAGTTTGCAGCAGTCAGCTTTTATCTGAAGGATGATTTAATCTACATAGCATTTCGCGGAACGGATGGAACAATTGAAGGGTGGCGTGAGGATTTTAATATAAGCTATATGCGTGAGGTGCCCGGTCAGATGGAAGCCGTTTCTTATGTAAATGAGGTTGCAAAAGATTTTAACGGTAAGATTATTTTAGGCGGACACTCAAAGGGTGGTAACCTTGCTGTATATGCAGGAGCATTTTGCTTGGATAATGTGAAGGATAAGATAATAAAGATATACTCCAATGACGGACCGGGATTTAATCGCGAAATAGTAAAAACAACAGAGTATAATGCGGTGCTTGATAAGGTTGAGATGATTATCCCTGAGGCGTCTTTGGTCGGAATACTTATGTCCAATAAAAAAGAAAAGCTTATAGTTAAAAGTGATGCGTCGGGTGCCATGCAACATAGCCCTTACAGCTGGCAGGTATTGGGTACAGGCTTTGAGACTGCACCAAAGCAAAATACAGCAAGCCTGATCGCAGACGATACTTTAAATAACTGGCTTGATTCGCTTGATGAGGACGAACTAAAAAGGTTCGTAAATGCTTTGTTTGACATACTTGATGCTTCAGGTGCAACCACA
The DNA here is from genome assembly GCA_017469405.1 of Lachnospiraceae bacterium. Lineage (GTDB taxonomy): Bacteria > Bacillota > Clostridia > Lachnospirales > Lachnospiraceae > Coprococcus_C. Next base: position 6,922 of record JAFUGL010000107.1, read on the forward strand.
CTTTCGGAGCTTTCTGATAATAAATGGATTTCATTTAATGCAATGGTTAAAGCAGCAAAGGATATGGATAAAAATACAAGGGATAACCTTATTATGGTTGTAAAAAGACTTGCAAGCTCCGGCAAGGATGTCATATGGAATGAAGCAAAGGCGGCATTTGACTCGGACAGTAATAAATAATAGAATATTTGAAAAACAGGGGATGGCAAAATGTATTATTTTATTGTAAATGTAAGTGGTGGAAGCGGTAAAGCTAAGAAAACCTGGATAAAGGTTCGTGACGAACTAAAAAGAAGAAATGTGAAATACAAAGCATTTCGTACTAAGAGTCCTGAACATGCCGGCGAGCTGGCGGGTAAGATATCCCGGCTTTCGGATGATGACATACATATGGTTGTAGTTGGCGGAGACGGAACCATAAATGAAGTTTTAAATGGCATAAAGGATTTTGACAGGATAACATTTTCCGTAATTCCTTCCGGTTCGGCAAATGACTTTGCAAGAGGTCTGGGTATATCTAAGGATCCTGCTACGGCACTTGACGGAATACTCGATGTATCAAAGGAAAGTCAAAGGATAGATGTTGGAAGACTTTCTGTTATTAACAAGAAAAACGATAATAATAGAGTGATTCCAGAGGAGTTTGATTCTGACAAGAAAAGTATGATAGAGGACAGCATTGACGAAACAGTAATACATAAAAGATTATTTGGAATCAGCAGCGGTATAGGTCTTGATGCAATCGTTTGTAAAAAAGCACTTGATTCAAAGATTAAAAATGTTTTGAACAAGCTTAATCTTGGGTCTCTGACTTATATAATCCTGACAGTCATAAGCTTGTTTACCATGGATTATATAGATGCTGAAATTGAAGTATATGATACTGATAACAAGGAAGATAAATCAGATAATTTAGCTTCAAGTGAAAATAAAGACAACTTGACATTAAAAGAAAAGATCAGCCTGAAAAAAATGATTTTTGCTGCTTTCATGAATGTAATAGCAGAGGGCGGCGGAGTACCTATGGCACCGGATGCACGTTATGATGATGGAAAGCTGTCAGTATGCATTGCCTCTGATATATCAAAGCTAAATGCCTTTACAAAACTTCCACTCCTCGTAATGGCAAAGCAGGAAAAGATTAAAGGCTTTAAACTTTTTGACGCAAAAAAAATTGTAGTCAGGACAAAACAGCCTTCAGTAGTACATGCCGATGGAGAATACGTCGGTGATGAAACCGAAATAATCATCGAATGTCTGGATAACAAACTTAAATTAAAAAAGTAACCACAATCCGCATACACATATTTAAGTCGCTTGCAAAAAAAAGGTGTGTGCAACGTCAGCGACAGCGAGTTGCACACACCTCTTTTTTTATACCTTTCAGCCGGAGAATCTTAAACTCAAGCTTCTATTTTTTCTGCAAGCTGCTTTCTTCGAAGAGCTTACGGTTATCAACTATACGAACAGCCTTGCCTTCACTTCTTGGAACACTCTTAGGTGCAACAAGATGAACCTCAACTGCTATACCGAGCATTGACTTGAGTGCTGCTACAAGCTTCTTTTCTCTGTAAGCTTTTTCAGCCTCATCAGCAGGTGGGTTGGATGGAAGCCATTCTACATCACAGGCGATTGTATCACTGTTTCCTACACGGTCAACAACAAGCTGGTAGTTAGCTTCATAACCATTGTTAAGAAGAACTGTTTCTATCTGTGAAGGGAATACATTTACACCCTTTACAACCATCATATCATCACTTCTTCCAAGTGGCTTACTCATACGGATATGGGTACGTCCGCATGAACATTTCTCACGAGAAAGAACACATATATCTCTTGTACGGTAACGAAGAAGAGGGAAGCCCTGCTTAGTAATACATGAGAATACAAGTTCACCCTTTTCACCTTCAGGAAGAACCTCACCTGTCTGTGGATTGATAATCTCAGGGATGAAATGGTCTTCATTTACATGCATACCACGCTGCTCTTCACATTCAAATGATACGCCCGGACCACTTATCTCTGTAAGTCCATATATATCATAAGCTTTGATGCCAAGAGATTCTTCGATGTTGTGACGCATTTCCTCAGTCCATGCCTCAGCACCAAATATACCTGCTTTTAACTTAATCTGATCTTTTACGCCACGCTCTGCGATGCTCTCGCCGAGGTATGCAGCATATGATGGTGTACAGCAAAGAATTGTTGAACCAAGGTCTGTCATAAATTGTATCTGTCTGTCAGTGTTACCTGATGACATAGGAAGTGTAAGAGAACCAACCTTGTGTGAACCACCGTTAAGTCCCGGACCTCCTGTGAAAAGTCCGTAGCCGTAGCAGACATGTACAACGTCATCCTTGGTTCCGCCTGCAGCAACTATTGCACGTGCACAACAGGTATCCCAGATATCTATATCATCCTGTGTATAAAATGATACGACTCTTCTTCCTGTTGTACCGCTTGTAGACTGGATACGTACGCAATCTGTAAGAGGTACACCAAGTAATCCGTAAGGATACTGGTCTCTTAAATCGTCCTTTGTAATAAAAGGAAGCTTATGTAAGTCTTCAACACCGTGGATATCATCAGGACTGATGCCTGCCTCATCCATCTTGTCATGATAAAATTTAACACTGTCATATACGTGTCTTACCTGCTTTACGAGGCGCTCGCTCTGAAGCTTTTTAAGCTCCTCAACAGGCATGGTTTCAATTTCAGGATTAAAATAATTTCCCATGTTTCGTCTCCTTATAAAATAATCTACTAGTGCTTGCTGCTTATATATAAAATCGAAAAAATAATTAAGGTTTATACTAATGATAATATAAAGTCAGCTTAAATAATTTAAGAACTTTTAAATAAAAACAGCTTTTTTATTATACCTAAAGAAAAATAATGTTGCAATACTTTAATGCGATAATTCACAAAAAATTCGTCACTTTGCAGTTGTAAAGTGAAAAAGTTGAGATTTCATAGTAAATATGATAGAATTTTCAATGTGTAAATTTGATAGTAAATATGATAGAATTCTCAATGTGTGAATTTGATAGTAAATATGATAGAATTCTTAATATTTGAAAATGGGAAATATTTAAAAGAACTTTAAAATAGTATATTAATTATAATTATATTAGTATTAATAAATACTTATTAAAAAAGTTATAGCAAATGACTAACAAATGATGACTAATGACTAAACAAATGATGACTGATGACTAAACAAATTATGATTAAAAAATGAAAAAAATAAGGAGAGTTTTTTTATGGTAAAACACATTATTTTATGGCAGCTAAAGGATGAACTGTCAGAGGAAGAAAAGAAGGATGTTATGGCAGGTATCAAGGAAGGTCTTGAGGGCTTGAAGGGAGTTGTTCCCGGTCTTATAGAGATACATGTTCAGACCGAAAAGCTGGCATCTTCAAATGCTGATGTTTTGCTTGATTCTACATTGGAAAGCGAAGAAGCATTAAAGGGTTATGCTGTTCATCCGGCTCATGTAAATGTAGCGGATACAAAGGTTAGACCATTTACAAAGGCCAGAGTATGCATTGACTATGAAATTTAATAAGGGGAAAGAAAAAAGAACAACTATAAAAAGAGAGGATAAAATAATGAGCGATTTTTCAATTAATACAAAATGTGTACAGGGCGGCTATCATCCGGGAAACGGTGAGCCAAGACAGATTCCGATAATTCAGTCAACTACATTTAAGTATGATACAAGTGAGGATATGGGTAAGCTTTTTGACCTTGAAGCTTCAGGATATTTTTACACCAGACTTCAGAATCCAACCAATGACTATGTGGCTGCAAAGATAGCAGAGCTTGAGGGTGGAACAGCTGCTATTCTTACATCTTCAGGACAAGCTGCATCATTTTTTGCGTTCTTTAATATCTGTGAGGCAGGTTCACATATAGTTGCTTCGTCATCCATTTATGGAGGAACCTTTAACCTCCTTGATGTAACTATGAGAAAGATGGGAATTGAGACAACCTTTATTTCTCCTGACTGCACGGAAGAGGAACTTAATGCAGCATTTAAGGACAATACCAAGCTTGTATTTGGTGAAACAATTGCCAACCCTGCGCTTACTGTTCTTGATATTGAGAAGTTTGCCAAGGCTGCACATGCCCACGGCGTACCTCTTATAGTTGATAATACATTCCCTACTCCTGTAAACTGCAGACCTATAGAGTGGGGTGCTGATATAGTTACACATTCAACCACAAAATACATGGATGGCCACGGAGCAGCAGTAGGTGGTGCCATAGTTGATGCAGGAAAGTTTGATTGGATGGCTTACAAGGATAAGTTCCCGGGACTTACAACTCCGGATGAATCCTATCATGGCATAACCTATGCTGAAAAGTTCGGTAAAGAGGGCGCATTTATAACAAAATGCACCTCACAGCTTATGCGTGACCTCGGTTCAATTCAGTCACCTCAAAATGCATTTTTACTTAACCTCGGTCTTGAGTCACTTCATGTACGTATGCCAAGACATGTTGAAAACGGACAGGCAGTTGCAGAATTCTTAGAGCAGCATCCAAACGTAGAATATGTAAATTATCCGGGCTTAAAGAGTAACAAATACTATGAGATAGCAAAGAAGTATATGCCAAACGGCGGTTGTGGAGTCGTATCCTTTGGCATAAAAGGTGGCAGACCTGCTGCCGAAGCCTTTATGAAAAAGCTTAAAATAGCAGCCATCGAAACTCATGTAGCAGATGCCAGAACCTGCTGCCTTAATCCTGCAACCTCAACCCATCGTCAGATGAATGATGAGCAGCTTGAAGCAGCCGGAGTACCTGCAGGCTTAATTCGTATCTCCTGCGGTCTCGAAGATAAGAAAGACTTAATCGCAGATCTCGCCCAGGCACTTGAGTAAGGTCGGTTATGTAGCATGGTATAAATAATAAGTGCCAAAATAGTTACACGCAAAGCATGCTGACGCTTAACGCTTTGCTTAGCAACTTTTTGGCACTTATTATTATCTTGATTTTTCAGAACAGTTTTCTATAATCTTATTGTTTGTATAATAGTTTTGTTTGTTTTTGAAGATTGTTGTTAGTTCTTCAGGTGATTCTTTAAAGCCTCTTTTTATCCATTCATCCAAGAAACCAAATATGCCGCCTGATATCCATCCATTTGAATAAGCTTCATTATCTGAAAGTTCATTTTTGGGACCGGTGCAGTTAAGTATATTTTGATATAAAAGGTGAGATAGCTCTGATTTGTAAATAATATTGAGTTTATCCTTTTCCTTATAGAAGTGCTTGAACATTCCCAGTATAATATCATTCTTGGAGTCTTTTAGCTGTCTGTTCCACCAGATATTTGCTTTATTATCTAAGTATTTTACTATTATATCCTCTTTGCTGTTATAATTTCTGTAAAAGGATAATCTGCTCACACCTGCTTTTTCGCATAATTCCGTAATACTGATTTTATCAAATTTTTTCTTTCTCATTAGCATAAATAATGCATCAGTAAGACATTCTTTTACGATGCTGTTTTTCATTTCATTTTGATTCATGATGTAACAAAACGCCTCCGTTTGTAACAATTAAACTTAACAATATTGTCGAAGCTTTTGATTCAAGATATAATTATATCAGTATGTAACAAATGTTACAACCTTATGATGGAAAGAAATTTGTGATGGGATTTGTTGAGGAATTCTAACAAGGTTATTATGAGAGAAATTTACTATGATTATTGTGGAGGAAATATATGAAGGTAATGAAAAAAATTTTAAAGATTTTAGGCGTCATTTTAGTAATTATAATAGTCCTGATTTTATTAATAATTATTAAATTCATATATGACAGAAAAATACAGGAAAAAGACCAAGAACTTATGATTAAATCAGATGAAGATTTAATCGGTGAGCATTTATTTATAAAAAGAGAAAATAAAGAAGATGTTGACGTTAATATTTACATAAGAAATACGGATGAAAAACTTCCGTTGGTTATCAATTTACATGGTGGAGCATTTATAGCCGGTGACGCGGATACCTTAGACACACAAAGTGACAGAATATCTGCATCATGGAATGTAAATGTAGTTACAATAAATTACAAATTATTAAATGATAGATATGACAAGCAGTATGCGGTAGATGAGATAAAGGATACCGTAAAATATTTTATTGAAAACAGCGAAAAATATAATATTGATACTGACAATATTTTTATCATGGGATATTCTGCCGGAGGTTATTATGCAATGGCATCAACATTGCAGCTACACAAAGAAAAAATTGATATAAAAGGGCAGATACTATGCTATGCATTTTTAAGTGATATATTGGAGCAATACGGCAACCTGACTGATGCAGAAAAGAAAACCATACCTGATGCATTGTTCATACTCGCAGGAGATGAACCGATAGGAAAGGGCTCACTTGATTATGAGAAAGCTTTAAGTGAAAATAAAGTACCTACCGAAATAAAAATCTATGAAAATGTTAAACATGGATTTATAGAGGAAAATAATCCTGAATATGAAGAACTTCACAAGAAAAATAAAACCAGCAAATCACCGGACGCTGAGAAAACAGCTCGTGAAGCAGAAGACTATATTGGTAAATGGATAAATAGATAATATTAGATTGCCGACAAACTGCATGTGACGGATTTTCATCACGCGCAGCGTGCCGGCAGTTACACCCTTTATATCCTGACGACCTCACCCGATAAACCGTAATTTAGTTATCTTTGATAAGGTAAGGCAGCTGTCCGATCATGTTGTTGAAGTCCTCGAAGAGAGTACCCTTTTCGGTATCGGACATCTTGATGTCATTAATCTGCTGGATGGATGCATCAAAGTTCTTAGCTGTTTTGTCGACGTACATTGTGATGTTGTCAACACTTTGCTTGCTTTCGGAAACTGCGTCGGTTATGGAAGCACTGACTCTTTCTATGTTTTCAACATTCTTGCTTACATTGTTGAAGATTTCATGAGTACCGGCTACATTTTCGATACTGGTGTTAAGTGCTGATTTGGATTCTTCAAGAGATTTATTGAGATCAGCGGTGGTGCTGCCTACATCTTCGATGCTCTTGTTTACATCACTTATTAATGTTTTGATTTCATCAGCAAGTTTACGTACTTCCTCGGCAACGATTGCAAAGCCGCGTCCCTGTTCACCGGCTCTGGCAGCCTCTATGGATGCGTTAAGAGCCAGAAGATTGGTCTGGTTTGCTATGGCTGTGATGCCTTCGGTAGATGCCTTGATGTGCTCAACTGCTTCAAGAAGCTGCTGGAAGATTGAATCCATGTCACTAAAACGCTCTGTAACGACATTGGAACTGTCACGAAGAACCTCAACCTGCTCCTGAGCTGTGGCAACTGAAGTTTCTATACCGTTTTTAACATCACTGAAATTGTTGGCAACTGAGATAATGTTGTCAAAGTTACCCTGCATATTGCTACACTCTGAAAGAAGCGTCTGGTTTTCGTCTGCCATGTGCTCCATAGTCTGATATATGCCGTCTATACCACGTACTGTTTTAAGATTCTGTTTAACCAGCTCATCGTTTGTTTCCTTTAAAAATTTAACTGTGGAAAGCATTACCTCATTGTTGTTTGAACTGTTATTTACAACAGGCATAAACTGCTGGTTGTTTGTCATTTGTTCGGAATTCTTTTTACTGAATAAACCCATTTTGCCACCTCCTAATCAAATGCTATACAGCACATGGTCTGATTGATATGCTGCTTACAATAATGTTCACCGACACCTACAAGTCCGGCGTGGCTGTTGTAACGGTTCATCTCTTTAAAGTAATCATTTAAGTAGCCTTCCTGCTGGAATAAAAGGTAGCGGAACAAACAATTGACTGAAATGATTCCCGAAACCTTACCTAAATCCTGCTGCATTTTATCAAGAGTATCCTTTACTATCTGCTTATAGTCTCTAAGCTCCATTAGGGTAAGGATATCCATATCATTGACCTGCTTGTAACAGTTGAGGGCAGTGCCCGCAATTTCCTTGATTGAGATAAGATAAGTCTCCTGACCGTATACACGACCAAATGGATTTTTAAAGGTCTGGGTTGCAACCGCCTCATCGGATATTCCCAAAACATCCTGATAAAATCTTGCTGCCGGATGTCCGTCAACCTCTACTAAAGTCATATTTTCCGGAACGGTCTTGGTTGCTACGAATCTCTGACCTGTCGGAAGATAGATATTCTCTTTATAAGCACGTATCTTGCCTGTCTTATTGCGAATCATAAGAAATGCACATGCATCCTTTTTTATGTATCCGTTTACTGAAATGGTCGGTCCGTCAACGGTTCCTCCGATAAGAGGGATATTTCTTTTGTCAAGCTCTGTGTTAAGTGTAGTAACAAGCTTGCCGTCGCAGCCTGTTGTAAAATCAAAACAGGCGGAGTTTCCTGCACCTGCACCGACTGCGGATATCGCATCGGTTAATCGCTTGATATATTTTACTGGCATGGTTGAAAGCTCTTCAAGTGCACCTGCACAGGCAGCGACTTCATATAAGCCGATAAGTGTTACACCGCCTTCGGTAGCAGATGTTCCAGCATAGCTTATGCCTATTCCTCCGATACTCGGAACACCCTTATACATCTCATTAAGCTCATTGACATGTCGTTCGAAATTGTCAGCACTTGTCATAAGTATTAAAGCGTCCGGATTGTTGATTGACGAAGCAGCGTCGCGTAGATTTCCGCTTGCACTTTGTCCATAGATTTGTCTCATTGTGTCATACCTCCTTATGTATGCTCCCCGGTTAAAACATGATAAAATTGTACCATTAATTGAGGTAAAAGTCTATTAAAAAACTCATCTGAAAACAAAAAATATCAAAAAAGTGAAAGAAAAAATTTTGCCACGTTTTTTTATTTAGTGACTTTTTCCATAAAATAGTGTATAATATAAACGTTTATATTGATATTTACGTATATGAACCATCGTTTACGGTTCATTTTCAGATAAAATATTAAATGCACATGGGGGGTTGACAGAAAGAATGGTTAATAATGAGCTTTTACTTACGGTTTCCGAGATGATCAAAGAGCATCCGGAGTCGATGGAGATTAACAGGGAGGCATTAAGATATGTAGCAGAGCGTTATCCTATAGGAAGGATATATTCGATTGTGTATATTGATGTGAAGATGCTTCCTTTTGATAAGGAAAAGTCAGATACTTTGCTTCTTGACACTGATGATTATTCACCGGAGGGTAAGTTTGACGTTGAGATGGAGTTTGGAAAATGCGGAAGGATTATTTCCAGTGTTTATCCGACTAAAGAGGCCGGTGAGTTTTCCGAAGAGCAAAAGAGTGATATCCGTGTTATATCGCAATTGTTCCATTTTTATTACGGTCAGTATAAAATCATGTATTCTCTGACAAAAGCAACCACCAATAACCATATGACAGGACTTTATAACCCTAAGGGATACATTATGAAATGTATGGAGATTGCTCATAAGGGTGATATAAACCAGTATGACAGCTGCTATTTTAATATAAAGGGCTTTGGTCTTGCCAACAATGTTTTCGGACCTGTAGAGGGTGACAATATTATTAAAAGATATGCACATGATCTTGATAATTTCAGAGAAGAGGACGAGGTTGTAGGTCATCTTGGCGGAGACAATTTCGTTGCCTTGATCAAGCGTTCAAGAATAGAAGATTTCATAGAATATATTATGAATTATGAGGGCTACGGTTTTAAGTCGGATGTTAAAAGACCGATTAAATTTTCTGCCTGTATGGGTGTTGCACCTTTAAATGTCAAGGGTACAAGGGTAAATGATGTTATATCCGAAGCATCGCTTGCCTTTGGATTTGCAAGAGCTACAAAGCAGGAAATTGTAGTACTTGATGAAGCTATGAGAGAGAGGCTTCTTCAGAGAAAGAAGATTGAAGAAAGATTTGAGAAGGCAATTGAAAACGGTGAATTTGTTCCTTATTTCCAGCCTAAGGTTGATATAAGAACAGGAAAGCTTGTCGGTGCTGAGGCACTTTCAAGATGGATAAGAGACGGTAAGCTGGTTAGTCCTGCAGAGTTTATCCCTGTACTTGAGGGCAATGGCAATATTACTGTTCTTGATTTTTACATATTTGAAGAAACCTGTAAGATGCTTGCTGATTGGCAAGAAAAAGGTTATGAGACAGTGCCTATATCCGTAAACTTTTCAAGAAAGCATCTTGATGATGATTTCCTTGCAGACAGAATCAATCAGATCATAAGCCATTACGGTATTGATAGAGACAAGATAGTTTGTGAGATTACAGAAACTGCGGACTATGATGAAAAGGAGCTTATGACAAACTTCCTTGACAGAATGCAGATTTACAATATTAAGACTTCCATAGATGACTTTGGTACAGGTTATTCTTCACTTGGCGTTTTGAGGGATTTTGCGGTAAATGAAATTAAGATTGACCGTTCCTTTGTAAACCGAGCAGAATTTGCAAACAGAGACCGCGTTATCGTTGGAAGTATAGTTGATATGGCAAAAAGTCTTGAACTTAATGTAATCACCGAAGGCGTTGAGACTGATAGTCAGCTTGCTTTCCTTAGGGAACTCGGATGCTTTTATGTTCAGGGCTTTTACTTTGACAAGCCTTTACCAATGAAAGAGTTTGAAGCACGCCTTTTGAGTGGTGGCTATAAAGTTATTAAAGATAATGAAAATTCTGGTGAGGTTAATGCTTAAGGAGTTATAGATTTATGCAGAGTTTGGTAGATTGGTATAATGGTTCTCTTGGTAATTTTATGCCCAAAGAGGTTTTCGTTTTTTTGGTTTCCATGCTTCCACTTATAGAATTAAGAGGTGGTCTTGTGGTTGCTTCACTGCTAAAGATTCCGCTTATAAAAGCCAATATTATTTGTATTATAGGTAATATTTTGCCGATTCCATTTATTCTTCTTTTTATAAAGAAGGTATTTGAGTTTATGAAAAAACACAATATATTAAAAGGATTTGTGGAAAAACTTGAGCAAAGAGCTGTGAAGAAGTCAGACGGTGTAGAAAAGGGAGAATTTATATTTCTTTTGCTCTTTGTCGGGATACCGCTGCCCGGAACTGGAGGCTGGACCGGTTCACTTATAGCCTCACTTCTTGAAAAAGATATTAAAAAAGCATCTATTGCCATATTTTTAGGTATTCTTATGGCGGCAATAATTATGGATATTGTTTCTTATGGAGTGCTTGGTAATATCTTGAGCTAGAGTTTTTTGGCTTTTGATAATTTATTAATATCAGTAATGTTAGAAATTATTATTTTTATTATGTTATGCTCAGTTTCTTGATGTATTATTTTAAGAAATTTTTAAGTTGTAATTTATTAATTGATATACATGTGTTTTTATGATAGTATTATAAGGATGTCTTTAAATTAGTTTTATAAAAGTTATTTATTATATATATTTAGGAGACTTTTGTTGTGGTAGATGAAAAAAAGGTTGGTCTTATGACCAGACTTTCCATTTATGAAGAAAAAGAAAAAAATGAAGGCCTTGTCATGAGCAAGTTCTTTGAACGCGATTATGTAAGGTTTAATATTTTAAAAGCATTGGTTTCAGCAACTGTTGTGTATTGGTTGATTGTTGGAGCCTATGTTTTCGTTAGTTTTGAGGTTATTCTTGCTAAGATAAACAATATGGATTATTTTGGCATAATGTATAAGATACTTGGATGGTATGTGGCTTTTTGCTTTGTCTATTTCTTTTTCGCATATCTTGTATATACCTATAGATACAATAAAAAGAGAAAAGGTCTGGCGCAGTATAATAGTGATCTAAGAGATTTGATTGAGCTTTCAGGCGGTCCTATGCATCATGCAAAGCTTGTTAAGCATTCCAATATAAATGTTATCAAGGATGAGTCTGATAGGAGTAATTCATCTGAAAAGAAATCAAGAAATGTTGTTAACAGAACAGAGATTGTAAATAGCAGACTCAAGCAGGGAGAAGAGGAAAAAAATCGTCAGATTATTGAAAACTCAAGAAGGCTTGAAGAAAGAAGAGCTGCACAAAAGGCTGCTGCGGAAGAAAAGCAAAGGCATGCGGAAGAAGCAAGGCTTGAAATCAGAAGAAAGCGCATGGCACTTGAGGAAGAACAAAGAAAGCAGCGGATGCAAGGGTATTCGGAAAGCAACAGGAAAGGGGACAATAAATAATGTCAGGAATAATACAGGTAAGAGATGCAATAAGAAATTTCTTAAGGCGATTCGATGAAGTGATTTCTCCGATTTTTTACTTTATTGCAGCCTGGTTTATGTTTTGGTCAATCAATAAATTATATGGTTATTCGGAGCTGTTTGAAAGGAACATCGTAACATTTTTACTTTCGGTAATTTGTGCTCTTGTTTCAGCACCGATGGCAGTGCTTATCGGATGTGTTGTCATTATATTTAACTGTTTCTTTGTCACAAAGGAAATCGGAATAATAGCACTTCTTGTATTTATTATTATTTATTGCATGTATATGAGAATGTTTCCGGATTGTGCATGGATACTTTTCTTTGTACCGATTATGTACATATTTAAGATGACTTATGCTATTCCGCTGATTGTTGCTATATTTGCAGGAGCGTCAGGTATAGTTCCTGCCGCTATCGGAATATTTTTATATAAGTTTGCCATAGGAGTAAGTGATGTTAACAGCATGCTGCTTACAGCCGTAAAAAAAGAAGATGTGGATATTTATTCGTATTTGATAGATAACGTGCTTAAAGATAGGGAGATGCTTCTTACTGCTATAGTTTTTGCTATAGTTATTTTACTTACATTTTTCATCTATAAGCTTCCGTTTGATTATTCATGGTATGTTGCTATAGGTGCGGGTGGAATAATCAATGTTCTTGCGTTTATGATTGTCGGAGTTATGATGGATATGGATGTTCCTTTTGGTTCATTGGTATTTGGTTCTTTTATCGGAATCCTTGTGACTGTCGTCGTACAAGTTTGTAAGCGGCTTGTGGATTATTCACGCAAAGAAGTTGTGCAGTTTGAGGATGATGATTATTATTACTATGTTAAAGCGATTCCTAAGTATGGTGTGTCTGAGAAGAAAAAGACTGTGAAAAAGATTACCGGACAGGATAGTGACTCCGCAGAAAACAGTATTCAAAAAAATGTTTCGGATAATGTGCAGGCTAAGAGGAATAATCAGGCAAACGGTCAAAGAAATCCTCAGAGAAATAATAATCAGAGAAATGGTTCCGTGAGAAATAATGCATCCGGAAATAATATGCAAAATCAAAGACCGGGAAGACCGGTAAAATAAATTTGATCAATGTAATGGGGTGTTGGTTTGAAAAGGGTTTGGACAGTTATAAGTTCATATTTTGACTGGTTCTATGTGCCACATGTAACCATATCGGATATTTTAGAGATAATCATTTTGTCTTATCTCATTTATATAGTTATTCTTTGGATTAAAAAAACCAGGGCATGGACAGTTTTTAAGGGTTTGGTAGTAATAGCTATATTTATGGGCTTCGCTGCCGTATTTAAGCTAAATACTATCCTATGGCTTTTTAGGAATATGATAAATGTCGGTATTTTGGCGGTTATTATTTTGTTCCAGCCGGAATTAAGGCGTGCCTTGGAGGAACTTGGAAAAAAGAATATAATTTCTGATGTTCTTATCAGGAGTGACAGTACCAAAAAAGAACGAGTAAATGACAATACCATACAGGAATTAATCAGTGCAGCTACTTTTATGAGTAAAAATAAAACAGGTGCACTTATTGTAATTGAACAAAATGTTCCTCTTGGTGAGTATGAAGCTACAGGTATCAATATTGATGCCGCTGTTTCAAGACAGCTTGTTGAAAATATATTTGAGCATAACACTCCGCTTCATGATGGAGCAGTAATAATCAGAAATAACAGAGTTGTTTCAGCTACATGCTATCTTCCTCTGACCGGAAGAAATGATCTTAATAAGGATCTTGGTACAAGACATAGAGCAGCAGTAGGAATAAGTGAAGTGTCTGATAGTATGACTTTGGTTGTTTCTGAGGAAAATGGTCAGATATCAATAGCATACGGAGGAACTCTTTACAGCAATCTTGATGTCGAGAGTCTGAGAAATCATCTGACTTCACTTCAGTCCGGAAAGAGTGAAAAGAGCAAGAAGGGCAGACGCGCAAAGAGAATAAAAGGAGGCAAGAAGCAATGAAAAAATTATTGTTTAATAATATTGGCTATAAGCTTCTTGCAATTATACTTGCAGTTTTGCTTTGGCTTGTAGTCGTAAATATAACCGATTATACTGTAACGGTTAAAATTGAAGATATACCGGTTGAACAGCTTAATTCTGATGCTCTGGAAGAATTAGACCAGATTTATGATGTAGTTAAGGGTGATACGGTTGATATCTATGTAAAGGGCAGGCGTTCGGTTGTAAGTAATCTAAATGCCAAGAATTTTTATGCATATGCAGATTTATCGCAGATGTCTATAACCAATTCTGTACAGATAAATGTTGTAGCCAGAAATAAGAATATTGAAGATGAGATTGATATAGAGTATGTCGATAATATTATGCAGCTGAGTCTTGAGGATAAGGTTACTGAACAGTTTCCTGTTAAGGTCAAGACAGATGGTGAACCTGCTAATAATTATGCGGTTGGTGAATCATTTGCCACACCAAACATTATAACAATCGAGGGTCCTAAAAGTGCAGTAGAAAAGATTACCGATGTTGTGGTTGAAGTAAGCATAAACGGAGCCAGAGAGAGTATTACCGCCACGGGAACCATACTTCTTTTGGATGCATATGGCGAACAGATAAAAAATGATAAGATAGTTTTAAGCCAGACAGAGGCTGATGTTAATGTAAATATATATCCTATCAAAACAATAGATGTTATTGTAAATATCAAGGGAACTCCTGCTGATGGATATGGTATATCGGAAATCGTTTATCAGCCGCAATCAGTTGACATAGCCGGTGATGAAGATGTAATTAAAAATGTTGAAAGCATAGAGATAAATGATATATCGGTAAGCGGTCTTGATGAGAGTTTGCAAACCACAGTAAATTTAAATGAATATATACCGGATGGTGTTGTTGTGGCTCAGTCAAATCCGGAGATCGCGATAACTGTAGATATAGAAAAACTCACATCAAAGAAAATCAATATAAGCAGTACAGACATTACATTTACCGGTAAAAAGAGTAATTATGACTATGATATAGAGACAACAGACAATATTATAGTTGAAGTTTCCGGTCTTGAAAATATAATCAGTGAACTTGATGTTGATGCAATCAGTCCTAAGGTTGATTGTTCGGATTTGACAATTGGTTCGCATATTATGGAAATTGAATTTAAAGAAATTGATGGAGTTAAGTATTCGGTAACCGGTGTTGTGACAGTAACTGTACAAAATAAAAACACTGAGGAATAAATATAGGAGGGTAAGCTTATGGATAGTGAAGTTATTGAAAAATTCAAAAATGCGGTTGATGATAGTAACTACATAGTTTTCTTCGGTGGAGCGGGTGTGTCAACAGAAAGTGGTATACCGGATTTTAGAAGCACTGATGGATTATACAATCAGAAATACAAATATCCGCCTGAAACTATGGTAAGTCATACATTTTATGTTCAAAGAACCGAAGAATTTTTTGAGTTTTATAAGGATAAGATGCTTTTTCCTGATGCCGAGCCAAATGCAGCACATAAAAAACTTGCTGAGCTTGAAAAAGAAGGTAAGCTTAAGGCTATAGTTACTCAAAATATCGATGGACTTCATCAGAAGGCAGGAAGCAAAGAGGTACTTGAACTTCATGGTTCGGTACACAGAAATTATTGCACTAAGTGTCATAAATTTTTTGATTTGGATTATGTGATAAAATCAGATGGGGTACCTAAATGTGATGATTGCGGCGGCATTATAAAACCGGATGTAGTATTGTATGAGGAAGGACTTGACAGCAGTATTATTGCAAGAACCATCGATCACATATCACATGCGGATATGCTTATTATAGGCGGAACATCACTTGTGGTTTATCCTGCAGCCGGTCTTATAGATTACTTTAAAGGTAAGTATCTTGTGGTAATCAATATGGCACCGACACCACGTGATAAGAATGCAGATATTTTAATTAATGGAAAAATAGGAGAGGTATTTTCCAGGCTTTAGGGCTTGGAAAATACCTCTTATCTTATACCTATCTGTCTTTAACTGCTATGGCTGTACCCACTGAATCAATACCAACATGGCAGGCAATACTGCATGAAAGCGGAAGATAGTATGGCTCAAATCCAGGAAATGCATTATTTACCTCATCAAGCCATGCTTCGGCATCTTCTTTATGCTCGAAAGTACCTGCTGTTGCAAGCTGAAGTTTTTCCTTCGGTACATCTTTAAATCTGGTATTTAAATCCTCTTCCAGTGCCTGCAGCATTTTTTTCTTAGCGGTATTCATACCGCGAACCTTAGCATATGCATCAAGTTTTTCACCCTGGATGGTAAGAACCGGTTTAAGGTTAATAACAGTTGCTATGGCTGCACCGGCAGAAGTTACACGGCCGCTTTTTTTCAAATATTCAAGTGAATTGACTGTTATGTATATACTTGCGTTATATGCGTTTTTTTCCAGAGCATCTTTGATTTCCGAGGCTTTTTTACCTTTTTGGGCATATGACTTTGCATCATATACTGATTCATAAAGTGAAAATGAAATCCGGTGATTGTCAGCAACCAGCACTTTACCATTATATTTTTGTGCATAACCCATTGCCATTTCACAGGAACTGCTTAGACCGCTTGACATTGGAATATATAATATCTCATCATATCCCTGTTTCAATATATCGTCCCACATATCACTTACTGCGCCTATGGCAGGTTGTGAAGAATGGATATCTTTTCCATCGCGCATTGCAGCATAGAGATCTTCGTGAGTTATATCAATTCCTTCAAGATAATCTTTGTTGTCAACAATAACAGGCATCGGTAAAACAAAAATTCCGTCCTCTTTCCCCTTTTGAACGGTGATACCGCTGTTGGTATCGGTCATTATGGCGGTTTTCATTTTTATTCTCCTTGCATTTGTTTCGATTGTCACTGTAACGTGACAAAGAAAATTATATCATAACAAATAATTGACAACAACAAAAAAATATGTATATTTTTAATTAATGTAAAAATATATTCTGTTTGGAGGATATTATGGCTGAAAAAAATATTTCTGATATAGCTGAGCTTGCAGATAAGATATGTGAAAATGTTTCTAAGGTAATTATTGGTAAAAAAGAGCAGATAAAGCTTATTATTACCTGTATTTTGTCAGGAGGTCATGTGCTTATAGAGGATAATCCCGGAACCGGAAAAACCATGCTTGCAAAGGCGTTTGCAAAGAGCATGGATACCTCGTTTAAGCGTGTGCAGTTTACTCCTGATCTTATGCCGTCAGATATCACGGGATTAAATATATTTAATCAAAAAAATTCTGAATTTAAGCTTGTAAAAGGTCCTGTTTTTACCAATGTATTGCTTGCTGATGAGATAAATCGTGCAACTCCAAGAACCCAATCAAGCCTTCTTGAGGCTATGGAAGAAAAGCAGGTAACTATCGATGGTGAATCCTTAAAGCTTAGTGATCCTTTTATAGTGTTTGCAACAGAAAATCCGGTTGAAACAAGCGGAACCTATCCTCTTCCTGAAGCGGAACTTGACAGATTTCTTATTAAGCTTTCCATGGGTGAAAATGATAAGGAAGATGAGATGGATATCATTGAAAGATATATAAATGATATGCCTATAGAAAATATTTCCGCAGTGTGTAGTGCGGATGATATTATTGAAAAAAGAAAATCCGTCAAGGAAATATTTGTACATGAGTGTGTCAGGGATTATATAGTAAATATCATCCTTGCAACAAGAAAAAGCAGTGATCTTAATCTTGGAGTAAGTACAAGAGGTACACTTGCTCTTTTAAGATGCAGTCAGGCATTTGCTGCTATAGATGGAAGAAGTTATGTGACTCCTGATGATGTAAGATATCTTGCACCATATGTTTTGGGACATAGAATTCTTGCGTTTGGAAGTGCGGGAGATTTTAAGAGAAGCAGCAATATCATCGAAAAGATAGTTGAAGGAATAGAAGTACCGGTTGAAGATTGGAAGGCATAATAACATATGAAATTAGTAGTTGCTATATTTGTTGCTATATTTATATATGTATTTCAAAAAAGCCTGTATGGAAAATTATGGGATCATAATCTTAGTGTAAGTGTGGATTTTCATGATACTTATCTTGATAAGGGAGAAAGATCGTATATAACTGAGGTTATAAATAATGCAAAATTTTTGCCACTTTCCATACTGCATGTTAAATTTGCTGCACCGATAAGTTTTAGATTTGAGGATAAGGATAATGCAGCTTTATCCGATTCGTATTATAGAAATGATGTCTTTTCTGTTATGTCCAATATGAAGATAACAAGAAGACTCTATTTTACTGCGGGAAAACGCGGTTATTATACTATAGACGGTGCAAATATTATTTCAAAAGATTTTTTTCTCACAAAAAATTTCGCTAAAAATATCAGGAATAAATCCGATATCTATGTTTTCCCTGAAAAATACGATAACAAAATAATCGATTCGATATTTAGCATGGTTATAGGCGATATAGAAAACCAAAGAAGTCTTATAGAAGATCCGTTTACGTTTCGTGGTATAAGAGAGTATGACAGTTCATACAATATGAGACGTATAAACTGGAAGGCTACGGCAAAGGCTGATAAGCTTATGGTTAATCTGTATAACCATACATCACTTCAAAATATAAGAGTACTTCTTAATCTTGATACCAATAATATGATTAAGGCAGAATATATCGATGAAGTCAGCATAAGTCTTGCAAGTACAGTATGCAAGTATTTTCTTGCTAAAAATTTAAATGTTGCAATTACTTCCAACGGTACCGACATAGTTACCAAAAATACAGGCGGTGTAGAGAGTGGTTCATCTTTGAAACATATGCTTTCGATAGATAAATACCTTTCGCGTTTATGCGGTCAGTCCGGTATAGAAGGATTTATGGATATTGTTGATTCTGAAATAAATATGCAAAGAGTAAGTACAACTTATATTATTATTTCGCCTTATTATAAAGAGGATTTGCTAAATAAATTTGATTATCTTGAAAAAAGAGGTATAGGTGTCTATATGCTTGTGCCTTATTATAATATTCATGGATTTAATAAGATTCGCTCCTATATGCATGGATGGGAGGTGAATATATATGAGACGTAAAATCGAATTGTTTGAAGCTGGTTTAAGACTTTTGTATGAGTGGCTTTTCTCTGTACTTTGTTCATATTTTATAATTGTTATATTTATGGGCAAAAAACCGGACACCCTGATTCCGCTTGCTTTACTGATTATATACATTGCAAGTTATGTGGTTAGAAAAAATGCGGTATATAATATATGGATATTGATTATACATGCTTTGCTTTTGGCTGTCTTGTTTTTGAGTCCGTTTTCAGGCAGCTCAAAGTGGGTTTTGGCGGCAATAATCATATATCAGATGAGTGAGGCTTTTTTATATGAAAGAAGAGGGAACTTTGGTAATTTTAATGATGTACCATGGCCAACATTTTTTGTTAGTGTAATAATATATGCGTACGGATTTGCAACCAAGAGCAGTCTGCTTACAACAAGTGCTTATGTTATACCTATATTGCTCATAATAATTTATCTTTTGATAATATATATCGATGGATTAAAAGGGTATGTTGAGGCTTCAAAAAATGTTTCCGGTTTACCGATTAATAAAATCCTGACTATCAATACTTCCATAGTTTTTATCATAGTGTTGCTCCTTTTGGCTGGTATAGGGCTTGGTATGATTTTGGGACTGGATGATGCACTTTACAAGGCATTTAGGGCTTTGTTATATATCATCTCATATATTATATTTGCCATAAGGCTTATGCTGATATTTTTATTCAAATCTATTACAAGAACACAGGATGATCAGATTACATATGAACAAAACCGTTTAAGCGGATTCGCTTCACAGCACGCAGATGATGTGGTCGGAATTCTTGATATAGTGTATAAAGTTGGAGCTGCCATACTGGTTATCTATATTCTTTACAAAGTTGCAGCATGGTTTATAAGACTTATGATGCGTAAAAGAATAATCGCAGAAGATAAAGTTGAGGATGCGGTGACATACAAAAAGAGTATAAGTTCTTCACGTGTCAAAAAAGAAAGGAAAAGCATTTTTTCATCTGAAACAAGATTTAGAAAATACTACCGTGAACGTATTCTGAGGCATAGATATGATATACGTCTTGACAGTAGTAGGACAAGCAATGATATAAAAGATGAATTATATAAAAATGAACTTGATGACATAACCGACATAACACGGGCTTATAATGAAATCCGTTACGGAAATAAAAAAGTTACCAAAGATATGTTGCGATTGTTTGATAAATAAAAATGTGCCGACTCTCCTTCGGCACATTTTTATCTATTGGTTGTTTTGTTCTCCGAGTATGTATGTAAAGCGTTCGATAATTGCAGTATCAGGATATGGACCAAGCTTTGCCACGTCTTCGGATTTGATAAGTCCGCCTGCCATAGATGGGTGTCCGCCTCCTGTTCCTATACCGTTTAAGGCTAAGTTTATGACAGAGCCGGCATCTACATTTGGACTTTCCGAACGGATTGAAAATTTGTAACCGTCTTCGCGCTTGGAGTAGATAACTGTGACATCCACGCTGTTTAATTCAAGCATGAAGTCGGAAATGATTCCAATAAGTGCATCCGGACATGAAAATGGGATAAATGCAAATCCTGTTGAGCCGTATATTTTGATGTTCTCTATAGCTGCACCATAGGCTTTTAAGTCTGATAATTCCATATTGTTGTGCTCGAGAACTTTTAAACTGTCATTATCTGCTCTTGGATAGAGATATTTAAACATGTCTATATCCATGATTGTTGTACCTCTTGAAAAGTCCAGCGTATCGGTTTTCAGACCATATAAAAGGGCAGAAGCAGTAGGTTTATCCATAGGTATATCGAGTTCTTGAAAGTACTTGGTGATTATGGTTGCGCAGCTTCCGACAAAACGGATATCACTGTATTTGTATTCTGTGTTTACATAGATTGGATGATGATCTATACATGCGATTTCATCACCTATAAAGTCGGTTATATTTCCACCGCCTTTTTGCGAATCAACGCATATGATATAGTCTTCTTCTGACATTTTTTCTTTTATCTGATCATATGCATATATATTTATATTGAATAGTTCGGTCATTTTTTTCGTACTAAGTTTGTCTATACGACCTTCGTAGCATAATGTGGAATCAATATCAAAGTGTTTCATCAGCTTTTGAAGACCAAAGGCTGATGCTATGGCGTCGGGATCTGGAAAATTATGTGTCTGAATATATATATGCCGCCCTTCACATATCTTTATTAAATCTCTGCAATCTGCCATCTGCTTAATCCTCCGTACTTTTTATGAATAAATTATAACATAGTTTTTTTATATCTGCTATTTTGATTTTATTATATTGCAATAGCCAATCAATATAGAGTATAATTACCGTATGAAAAGAGGGCAATCTGATGGTCGAAGATAATAATGAAATGACAGAAGAAGTATTTGAGAAAACTGTCAAAAAAGTATTTGAAGAAGTAAATAAAAAAGATGCTTATGATATAAATAAGGGACCTGAAGAAGTAACTGAAGAATCGATAAAAGAAGCATTTAAAGGGATATCCGAACCCACGGATGAAAAGGATGATCTTATAGAAGAAGATGATTTGTTTATCCCTGTAGTTGATTTAACAGACAAAAATACTCATAAGAATAATCAAGATAATAAAATTCATGTGTTGAATGGCGTAAAAAAGATATGTTTAACACCTGAGTTTTATTTTGGTACACTTTTGATCTATCTTGAAATGGTATTTCATTTTCTCAGATTTGGATTTAATTTTGATAATGTTTTTTATAAAATTTTCTTTGCGGCCTTTTTTGGAATATTATGTGGTATGGTCGTAAGTTTTTTTCCAAAACTTTTTTCTTTTATTTTAACATCATTGATTTCTTTCGTTTTGGTGGCATTCTTTTTGGTTCAGGTAGTATTTAGTGGTGTGTTTGGAACCTATCTTTCTTTGTCCGGGTCGATAGGAGTAGCCAATCAGGCTTTGGATTTTACGGATGTGATTTTTAACGAATTAAAAGAAGAATGGTATATTCTTTTATTGATTATAGCACCATTGGTTGTCTTTTTTGTAATCCTTAGAAAGATAATTGTTTTTGAAAAAAGAAAAATATATGTACACTTTATATCTTTGGGAACTGCCATACTTACTTTTACTTTAATCATGATAAAAATGCAGCAGGACAGGGTGAAGATATATTCTGCTTATGAGGTTTATAAGGAATATACTTCGGTAGATATGGCTGTTGAAAAACTCGGGGTTGTGGAATCTTTATATCTTGATACAAAGCTTGGCCTGAAAGAGAAAATGGGTATTAATGATGATAAGGTTTCGTTTATTTCCGAATCGGATGATTTTACGGAAGCGGTAGAAGAAAATGAAAATGATAATACTGTTAATGATGATGAATCTTCGGTAGTAGAGTCATTTGCCGAAAGTGACATTAAAGATGATCAAAATTCTGATATTGATGTGGTTGATGAAAAAGAGGAAATTGATACTTCTCCAAATGTACTGGATATAGATTTTGATGAACTTATTTCCGAAGCACCAAATGAAAATATTCGTGCAATGCATGAGTATATAAGTCAGGTTAAACCGACCAATAAAAATGAATATACCGGAATGTTCGAAGGATACAATCTTATATTTATTGTTGCCGAGGGATTTACAGGTCTTTGTATAGATGAACAAAGAACACCGATGCTTTATAAGATGAAATATGAGGGTTTTTGCTTTGATAATTACTATACACCTCTCTGGTATGGTTCGACTCTTGGCGGTGAGTATGCTGACCTTACAGGACTTATGCCTAAAAATGGCGGATATCTTTCTATGGCAAAGTCCGGACAAAATAAAAACGATATGATGTTCACATTGAGCCGCCAGCTTTTAAATAAAGGATATAAGGTTACCGGATATCATAATAATTATTATAATTATTATGATAGAAATATATCTCATCCAAATCTTGGTTATGAATGGATTGGTGTCGGAAATGGTTATGAACCTGAGTATGGTCCGGGAGGTAATGTGCTCTGGCCACAGTCGGATGAGAGAATGATTGACATAACCTTTGATGAATATGCTGATGATGAGCCGTTTCATACATATTATTTAACAGTCAGCGGTCATGTTATGTATAATTTTGGTGGAAATGCCATGGCAAAAAAGCATATGGATCTGGTCGAAGGAATGTCTTACAGTGAAACGACAAAAGCGTATATTGCCTGTCAGTATGAGCTTGAGCTTGCTATGGAAAAACTTGTAGAGAAATTGGAAGAAAAAGGAATAGCAGATAATACGCTGATTGTACTTACTGCCGATCATGTCCCTTATGACAATAAAGAAGTAGAAGATGAACTTGCGGGTCGTACACTTGACAATACATTTGAATGGTATGAAAATACACTTATTATATGGTCGGCATCGATGGAAAACCCGGTATAT
The DNA here is from genome assembly GCA_017469405.1 of Lachnospiraceae bacterium. Lineage (GTDB taxonomy): Bacteria > Bacillota > Clostridia > Lachnospirales > Lachnospiraceae > Coprococcus_C. The sequence continues at coordinate 30,597 of JAFUGL010000107.1, forward strand.
GTAAGTAAGTGCTGCAGCAGTCTTGATATACTTCCGACAGTTTCTAATCTTATGGGCCTTGATTATGATTCCAGGATGTTGGTCGGTCAGGATATTATGTCGGACAGTGAAGGTCTGGTCATGTTTAATGACAGGAGTTTTATTACTGACAGGATTTCTTATAATGGAAATACAGAAGAAGTTAAAAGCCTGGATGGAAAGCCGATAGATGAAGATTATGTTGAAGCCAAAGTGGTACAGGTTAGAAATAAATTCAGTATGGCTGAAAAAATCTGCGATTATAATTATTATAAATATATAGATGACTATTTGAATGGAAACTAATTTTTTATAAAATAAAAAAGAAAGCTAGAGACAGGAAAAATGGATGAAATTAAATCATTTAAATTAAATGAAGACAGCCGTAAAAAATTAATGATTTTATGGAATATATTTGTGGGACTTGCAGTTTTGGCACGTATGGTTTTGTCATCGGGGTATGTTTATGAATATATAGTAAATGCAGGTTATGATGATCAGTGGATGGTAAAAACGGCATATTATATGCTTGGACGTCAATGGATGGGACCGTATAGTCATGTCACTTTGATTAAATCACTGACTTATCCTGCGATGCTGGCTTTTTTCAGGGCTTTGGGTATTCCGTATGGAATTGGAATCGGGATGCTTATTGTAGGCGTTTCATTTATCTTCGCAAGAGCTTTAAAGCCAATTGTTAGAAGTACATTTTTAAGAGGCATAATTTTTATTGTAACTATGTATGCTCCTTTTGGATTCTTATCGATAACAAGTGCCAGAATATACAGAAATTCTATCTCTCATTGGATGTCTCTTTTTGTGATTGCTTCTTTTATAGGAGTGTATCTGAGGAAAGACCAAAGATTCAAAACAATGTGGAAGTGGATATTGTGTGAGGTGGTATCACTTGCCATGTTTTGGGAGGTAAGAGAGGATCATATCTGGATTGCGGCATTTGTTTTGCCTGCTTCAGTTATTTTACTGATCTACTGGCTATATCATAAAAGAAAAATAATAAGAACCCTGATTGTGGTAGTATTGCCTTTTATCGCTGTTGCTATAATGGAACTTTCGATAGCACTTATTAATTACCATGAATATGGTGTATTTACAACAAATGACAGAACGGGAACTTATTGTGGCAAAGTTATTTCTCTTATGTATAAGATAGATGACGATCAGGTAAATGATCAAAGAATATGGGTTTCCAATAAATCTCTAAGTTTGGCAAGACAGGCAAGTCCAACTCTTGACAGCCTTGGAGAAATACTTGATGATGATTGGATTTTTTGGCAGGTATATACAGATTACGGCTATGAGGTTTCAGGAGACCACGCAGAATGGGCATTAAGACAGGCGGTCTTAGATGCGGGATATTATCGGGATGCCGTGAGTACCAATGAGTTTTACAAAAAGATCTATGATGAGCTCAGTGAAGGTTTCGATAACGGAACGCTAAAAAGAAGAAAAGGAATTTTCTTATCTTCGCAGATGAAACCTTTTGTTAAATCTGATATAGATATGGCTTTGGATTTGACCTTTAAAGTTATGGACAGATATATCAGATATGATTCTAATGGAGTATATGTAGCATATACAACGGAAGGTATGGATGAAAAAGAAAAAGAGATTTTCGAAAATATGCTGCTTATGAATATCAATGAATATTATCCAAAGGGATATAGAGAGGATGCATCGATTGCTGACAAAGCTTATTCGGTATATAGTGATATGGTTATGAATGTTTTGAATAATATTTGGAGGATTTATAAGCAGGTTGCTACATTCCTTAATTATATCGTTGTCGGAATTGTAATTTTCATGATAGTAAGTATGGTATATGAATTAAGACAAAAAAAGTTTTACTCCTTTAATGCTTTTTTACTCATAGGCGGGATAATTATTTTGTTGATTTTATATACATTTATGATATGCCTTTGGGCATTATGGATGACTACAGATCCACATAATGTAATCTACTGGTTTTATGGTTCGCCCGGACCTATGCTTGCATTTGTAATAAGGATACTGTCACTTGCTTATTTTGGAAACAGGATAGTTCAGATTAGAAATTCTAAGAAAAATAAAGTGGAAAATGTATAAAAATGTCCGGAGGTTAATATGGGAATTTATGATACTATAAACAAACTTGAAGAATTAAGAAAAAAGATTCAATTTCAAATTTATATGATTATTATACCTATGGCACTTTGGATTGTTGCAATTATGCTGGCACCTATTATAGGAAATGGAATTTTGCCGTTTTCACAAATAATCATGATTGTATTTATGGCAGTTTCTGTTATGTATGCAAAAAAATCACAAAATGTAAAAAAGGAATTTCAGCGCCTATATAAACAGACTTTTGTTGCACAGGCACTTTCGCAGAATTTTCAAAATGTCAATTATATGTGGGAGAGCGGCTTTACACAGGATGCTGTAAAGATGTTTAATCTGGTGCAGCTTGGAAACCGTTTTAAAACAGAGGATTATCTTTCTGCAGATTATAATGGCATACATTTTGAACAGGCGGATGTGACGGTTCAGTATCATACATCAGGCAAGAATTCTCATACTACAACTTATTTTAAGGGAAGAATGTTTGCTTTTGATTTTCCTTATAAAAATGTATCCTCTGTGCGTTGTATGTCAAATACATTTATGTATAAGGCAAGTTCAAATAATAAAAAGATTAAACTTGAAAGCGGTATGTTTAATAAGATATTTAAAACAGATGCTTTTTATGAACATGATGCATTTTATTTTTTGACACCTCAGATGATGGAAAGAATAGAAAGTATAAATGCAAGATATGGAAATGTTGCAGTTCATCTTATGGGCAATAAATTATTTGTTGCAATAAATATGGCATCGGATGCATTTGACCACGACTACAGACAAAAGGTTGAATATCTTGAAGAAATTAAAAAGATTAATAGGGATATGCAGGTTATAGTCGATATTATAAATACTCTTTCTATTTATTCATAAATTGGCAAAAGCTGCATAGATATGTTATAATCAGCCGAATTTTGTAAAAATGGAGTTTTAGATTATGAAAGAAATTTTATGTGCATTATTGATACCCTTTATGGGAACTACACTTGGAGCAGCCTGTGTGTTTTTTATGAAAAAGGAGCTTAATCTTAATTTGCAGAAGCTTCTTTCGGGTTTTGCTGCGGGAATTATGATTGCGGCCTCGGTTTGGTCACTTCTTATCCCTGCGATAGATATGGCAGAGGATGAAGGAAAGGGCAAGCTTTCATTTATACCGGCGGCGGTTGGATTCATGATAGGTATATTATTTCTTCTGGTGCTTGACCGTATTATACCGCATCTTCATGTAAATGAGGAGGAGGCCGAGGGACCAAAGGTAGACCTTAAAAAATCAACCATGCTTATACTTGCGGTTACACTTCACAATATCCCTGAGGGCATGGCGGTTGGAGTAACCTTTGCGGGTATGCTGGCAGGAGAAAGCACCATTACATTTATGGGTGCGCTTGCACTTGCTATCGGTATAGCGGTTCAGAATTTCCCTGAAGGTGCGATTATTTCCATGCCGGTCTGTGCGGCGGGAACAGGAAAAATGAAAGCCTTTATATATGGCATGCTTTCCGGTGCGGTTGAGCCGGTGGGAGCACTCCTTATGATATGGCTTTCAAAGTATATGCTTGGCATCATGCCATATATGCTTTCCTTTGCAGCAGGAGCTATGGTTTATGTCGTAGTTGAGGAGCTTATACCGGAGTCAGCAGAGGGCGAGCATTCCAATATTGGAACCATAGGTTTTGCGGTAGGATTTGTGCTTATGATGATTCTTGATGTTGCACTTGGATAAAAACATTTGTCAGATAATGATTTTCATTTTCCGATAAGTGTTTTTTAGTGTTAATTTTAGTAAAATAAGGATTATTGCAATAAAGTTTGAATTTTGACGCTTTTTAGTATATAATAAAGAAGTTTATCAAATATTAGGATTTGCTGTGCATGGTAAGTGTTTTAATGATTTTTTATTGTGCATATCAATTCACATTATTTAAAAAGGGAAATAAAGATTTTTATGAGGTGATTTACACATGGATAAGAGTATTGAAATCAGATGGCATGGACGAGGCGGCCAGGGAGCTAAGACGGCAGCTTTGCTTTTGGCGGATGTGGCATTTAATACAGGTATGTATGTTCAGGGTTTCCCTGAATACGGACCTGAGAGAATGGGTGCACCGATTACGGCATATAACCGAATAGGGGATAAGCCGATAAGAGTCCATTCCAATATATATAATCCTGATTATGTTGTGGTTGTTGATGAAACACTGCTTCATTCGGTAGATGTTACCAAGGGACTTAGCAAGGATGGTGCTATAGTAATCAATACCACTCAGGATAAGAAGGAAATTATACCGCTTCTTAAAGGCTATGAGGGCAGGGTTTATACAATAGATGCACACAAGGTTTCCATGGAGACACTTGGAAAGTATTTTCCTAATTCGCCTATGCTTGCAGCGATAGTTAAGGTTGCGGACATAATGGATAAGGATGTATTTTTGTCCGAGATGGAGGCTTCCTACAAGCATAAATTTGCCAAGAAGCCTGAGGTTATAGAAGGAAATATGAATGCTCTTAAGATGGCATTTGAGGAGGTGAAATAAATGGCACAGGCATCAGATTTATCTAAAATAAATGAAAAGAGTCCGTATTATGACATTACACCGGGTAATCAGATATATGGCGGAGGCGGTGCCAGAGAGTTTCACACCGGTGAGTGGAGAGTAAAGACACCTGTTATAGATTGGAATAAATGTACACAGTGTTTACTTTGTACACCTGTTTGTCCTGACAGCTGTATAGCTGTTAAGGATGGAAAGAGACAGGATTTTGATTTGGATCACTGCAAGGGTTGCGGCATATGTGAAAAGGCCTGCAGCTTTGGCGCAATAACTATGAAGGAGGGAATTTAATATGTCTATTCGTGAAAGAATGTCAGGAAATGAAGCCGTTTCCTATGCGATTAAGCAGATTAATCCGGATGTTATGGCAGCCTTCCCGATTACACCTTCAACAGAGATACCACAGATGGTTTCTACATTTATTGCAAACGGTGAGATGGATACGGAATTTATACCTGTTGAGTCAGAGCACAGCTCGATGAGTGCTGCTTTAGGAGCAAGCGCAGCGGGTGCAAGAGCGCTTACCGCAACATCTTCCTGCGGACTTGCTTATATGTGGGAGATTCTTTATGTTGCCGCTTCGGACAGGCTTCCTATAGTTCTCGCACTTGTTAACAGAGCCTTGACAGGACCTATCAATATAAACTGCGACCATTCCGACAGTATGGGAGCAAGAGATTCAGGCTGGATTCAGATTTATGCTGAAAATAATCAGGAGGCATATGATAACTTTATCCAGTCCTTTAGGATTGCTGAGCATCCTGATGTAAGCTTGCCTTTTATGGCATGTCAGGACGGATTTATCACAAGTCATGCCGTAGAAAATATCGAACTTCTGGAGACAGAGGTTGTAAAGAATTTTGTTGGCGAATATAATCCTGAAAACTACCTTTTAAACAGCCAGATGCCTATGGCAGTGGGACCTTATGCCAATTCACCATTTTATATGGAGACAAAATATAACCAGAGAATGGCTATGAAAAATGCCAAAAAGGTTATTCTTGATGTAGCTAAAGAATTCGAAGCCATATCAGGAAGAAGCTATGGATTTTTTGAAGAATATAAGACTTCTGATGCCGATGTGGCAATCGTTATAATCGGTTCAGCGGCAGGTACCTCCAAGGAGGCTGTTGATAAGCTTCGTGAGAACGGAATTAAGGCAGGTGTTCTTAAGATAAGAGTATTCAGACCTTTCCCTGGAAAAGAGATTGCAGAAGCTTTGAAAAATGTGAAGTATGCAGCTATACTTGATAGAGCAGAGAGCTTTTCTGCTTACGGAGGACCTCTTGGTTCAGAGATTAAATCGGCTCTTTATGATGCGAAATCAAATTGTACCGCAATTAATTATTTCTATGGAATTGGCGGTCGTGATTATACGGTTGAAGCAGCAGAGGGTGTATTTGAAGAGCTTATCGATATAATGAACGGTAACAAAGAGATAGAACAGTTTAAGTATATCGGACTTAGACAGTAGTGGGAGGTAAAACGAGATGGCATTTAATTTTAAAGAAGTAATGAGTAAACCGGAACGTCTTGCTCCCGGTCACAGAATGTGTGCAGGCTGTGGCGGTACGATTACCGTAAGAACAGTTCTTCGTGCGTTAAAGCCTGAAGATAAGGCAGTTATAGGTAATGCTACCGGCTGTCTTGAGGTATCAAGCTTTATGTATCCGTATACTGCCTGGGAGGACAGCTATATTCACAATGCATTTGAAAATGCAGGCTCAACTCTTTCAGGTGTTGAAACAGCTTATTATGCACTTAAGAAAAAGGGTAAGATAAAGGATAATTATAAGTTCATTACCTTTGGTGGTGACGGTGGTACTTATGATATAGGACTTCAGTCCTTATCGGGCGCCATGGAGAGAAATCATGACCTTGTTTATGTATGCTATGACAACGGTGCATATATGAATACAGGTATTCAGCGTTCATCTGCTACACCTATGTATGCTGATACCACTACTACACCTGTAGGTAAGAATTCTGTTGGTAAGATGCAGAATCGTAAGGACCTTGCATCGATTATAGCAAATCATGACATCCCTTATGTGGGACAGTCTACTCTTATCGGAACTATGAAGGATTTATATGAGAAGGCAGAAAGAGCAATCTATACTCCGGGTGCAGCTTTCTTAAATGTCATGTCACCATGTCCAAGGGGCTGGAGATATGAAACCGCTGATATAATGAAGATATGTAAGCTTGCGGTTGAGACCTGCTACTGGCCTTTGTTTGAGGTTATAGAGGGCAGATGGATTCTTAATTATGAGCCGAAAAAGAAACTTCCTATCGAGGATTTCTTGAGACCGCAGGGTAGATTTAAACATCTTTTCAAGCCTGAAAATGAAGAGCTTCTTGTGAAGTATCAGGAAGAGGTGGACAGAAGATGGGAAGAACTTCTTTATAAGTGTGCAAGATAATTACTCTTATTTGAGGAGAATAAAATGAGTAGAAAGAATAAAAAAGAAAAAAGTTCAAAGAAAAAATCAGCAGAGGTTTTTGAGGAGCTTGATAATGAAGTAACTGAAGAATATGAGGAAACCTCTGAAACCGCTTCTGACTATGCTGATGATAATGGTGAAGCTTTAGAAACCGGTTCTTATGATAATAGTGAAGCTTATACGTCTGATAATGATGATTCTTCGTTAGGTGACGATACAGATATGACGGATAATAGTGACACTGACGATGATACATCCAAAGTGCATGATGATTCGGTACAGGAAGAATCTGATAATAACATTTCCGAAGAGGCTCTGGAAGAACCGGAAGAAGAGGAAGTTAAAGAGAAAGATTTATTCAAAAAGCATATCGAAAGAGAAGCAATTCTTGATCAGATATTTGATGATAACGGATATAAGAAAAATGATGTAATCAAAGAAGAAAAAGAAAAGGTTCCATATAAGGGTGCCGGAATATTTATGCTTATTCTGGTAATTCTTGGAATTGCTTTTATCGGAACAATGGTATATTTTATAATTTTAAATCCGTATTATATAAAGTCCGGAGAAGCCGATAAAAATCTTGAGTATCCGGAACTTTCTTCACCTTCTGATTCGGATGAATTGAGTGAATTGTTAAAACCTTATGGAGCAACCGCTACAGATGCCGAAGAAGAAGTAGAAGAATAGAAGAATGATTAGGAGAAAAGTAATGAAAAATGGATGGAAGAAGCTGTTTATAATTTCATTAATTATCATTTTGCTGGAAATAGTTGGAGCTGTTGTCGTTATGCTTCCTTTTTATACAAGAAATATGGTTTTTGTCAATATTGATAAGGGAGATGCTTCGAAAACAAAAGGCTATTTTGATATGTTGAATGATGCCGGACAGGAAAAGGTTTACAGCTATCTTGATGATTTTGCTGCAACAATATGTCAGGATTATATTGACGGAAAAAAGACCTATGAAGAAACTGTTGCATCACTTGATGCGATAAGGGAAATCGAGGGAAATAACAATATAGCGGATGGTTATATAAATGATGTTGCTTCAAATGAGTTTAAAAAGCTTTTAAATGATATATATGATGCGGATTTGGCAAGAGATTCAAATAAAGGATATAGTCTTAAACCTGATCTGGATCTTGTGAAACAGAGGCTTAATAATGATACCAGAGAAGAGCTGATGGTGACATTCTTAAATGAAAAATATAGAAGCTTTTTAAATCAGGAGATAGGTAGTGAAGGTATTCTGGCTGCTTGTGCAGTAGTTAAAGATAATTCATATTATAAAGCGTATGATTATGCGGAAATAATATCTGCAAATGCAGAAAGTGTTGTTTTATACAGAGGTTTATATGCTGAGCTTCAGCAGGCGATGGCAAATCAGAATTATTTTGAAATTCTTGATAAGTGTGAATTTGTTGAGGTAGATAAGTGGGATACCGCATATAAGAATTTATTTGATGAATTATATGATTCTGCATATGAAACCGGTAAGGAATATTATGCTCAAAAATTGAGCGAGCTGGTTGCTTCCGATGATAAAAAGACAGCAGTTGAACTTATGGATCAGATTGAAAAATATTATGGAAGTGAGATAGATACAGGAAGTGCAAGGAATCAGCTTTTTGAAAGTTGGCAGCTTGCGTATCTTGATTTTATGGAAACATTTGATCCTGCATCTTCGTCTCATAGTGTCAATACTGTTTTGCTGTATGATATAAATGATGATGACATACCTGAGATGTTTTTATTTGATATAGCTGATATCGAAATGGCATATATAGGATGTGAAGTTTATAATGTTGGCAATAATAAGTGCAAAGATTTAGGCTATTACAATATAATAAATATATGTGATGACGGATATCTTATTACACTTCCTGCCTCGGGCGGCGGTGATGAGGCATATGCACTTACTTCTTATGATGGTTCAAAACTTACTGAAGGTGAAGATTGTAAAAAAGTGGGTGAGAGCTATTATGTTAATGGTCAGGAAGTTAGTGATGCTGATTATCTCTCAGTAAGAACAGGAATACTTGCACATGCAAGCGCATACACAATTAAGAATTCAAAGAATGCAGCTTTAGAGGATGCAATTGATTATATAATGCTTTTTGAAAATAAATAGAATTATTAAGTGACAGATAATGATTTTTAAAAGTAAGCAAATAATAAATTGATTAACATAAAATGGAGGAAAAAAACATGGTTAAACTGTATGAAACCGGAGCGTATCTTATCAACAAAACTGAACTTGTGGCTGATAGCGGGGATGCCGGAAAAATACTTGAAAGCAAGGGAATAAATATATCAAAGGAAGAAGCTTCAAAAAATACTATGGCATATAGTATCCTTGAGGCACACAACACTTCCGGCAATATGGAACAGCTTAAGATTAAGTTTGATAAAATGACTTCTCATGACATTACTTTTGTCGGAATTATACAGACTGCAAGAGCTTCGGGACTTACAGAGTTTCCTATACCGTATGTTCTCACAAACTGTCACAATTCACTTTGTGCGGTTGGCGGAACCATAAATGAGGATGACCATGTTTTCGGACTTTCCTGTGCAAAGAAGTATGGTGGAGTTTATGTACCTCCTCATCAGGCGGTTATACATCAGTTTGCAAGAGAGATGCTTGCAGAGTGCGGAGCTATGATTCTTGGCTCTGACAGCCACACCAGATATGGCGCACTTGGAACCATGGCTATAGGAGAAGGCGGCGGCGAGCTCGCAAAGCAGCTTTTAAAGAGAACCTATGACGTAGCTAAACCGGGAGTTGTTGCTATATATCTCGATGGTGAGGTTGCAAAGGGAGTAGGTCCTCAGGACGTAGCACTCGCAATTATTGGAGCTACATTTAATAATGGATATGTTAAAAATAAGGTCATGGAATTTGTAGGACCGGGTGTTGATAAGCTTTCTGCTGATTTCAGAATCGGTGTTGACGTTATGACCACAGAGACCACATGCCTTTCTTCGATATGGAAGACAGATGATGAGATTAAGAAGTGGTATGAGACTCATTACAGACCTGAAGGTTATAAGGAGCTTGCTCCGGGTGAGGTTGCATATTATGACGGAGTGGTATATGTCGATCTTTCCAAGATTAAGCCTATGATAGCTATGCCGTTCCATCCAAGTAATGTATATACGATAGAAGAATTAAAAGCAAACCTTATGGATATACTTGATGATGTGGAAAAGAAGGCACTTGTTTCACTTGATGGCAAGGTTGATTTCACATTGAAGGATAAGGTTGTTGACGGAAAGCTTTATGTTGAACAGGGAATTATTGCAGGATGTGCCGGTGGTGGATTTGAAAACATCTGTCAGGCAGCTGATATTATAAGAGGCAAATACATAGGTGCTGATGAATTCAGCTTATCAGTTTATCCTGCATCAACTCCGATATATATGGAGCTTGCTAAAAATGGTGTGCTTGCCGATCTTATTCAGACAGGCGCAATTGTTAAAACTGCATTTTGCGGTCCATGCTTCGGAGCGGGAGATACACCTGCCAACAATGCATTTAGTATCAGACATTCAACAAGAAACTTCCCTAACAGAGAAGGTTCCAAGATTCAGAATGGTCAGATTTCATCAGTTGCACTTATGGATGCACGTTCAATAGCTGCAACAGCTGCCAATAAGGGTTATCTTACAGCAGCAACCGAATTGGATGTAGAATACAAAGGACAGACTTATTTCTTTGACAGAACCATATACGATAACAGAGTATATAACGGTGTCGGAAAGGCTGATCCTTCCGTAGAGATTAAATTTGGTCCAAATATAAAGGACTGGCCGGAAATGATAGCTTTAACTCCAAATCTTATGCTTAAGGTTTGCTCGGTTATAAATGATCCGGTTACAACAACAGATGAGCTTATCCCTTCAGGTGAGACTTCATCCTACAGATCAAATCCTCTTGGACTTGCTGAGTTTACACTTTCAAGAAAAGATCCTGAATATGTGGGAAGAGCTAAAGCGGTTCAAAAGGTCGAGAAGGTTCGTGAGACCGGAGAATGTATGGGTGCTGCAGATCCTTCACTTAAGGAGGCTATGCATAAGGTTAAGGAAACATTCCCTGATGCGTGCCATGACAATACCGGAGTCGGAAGTACAATCTTTGCGGTTAAGCCGGGTGACGGTTCAGCAAGAGAGCAGGCTGCTTCGTGTCAGAAGGTACTTGGCGGATGGGCCAATATAGCTAAGGAATATGCGACTAAGAGATATCGTTCAAATCTTATCAACTGGGGTATGCTTCCGTTTGTAATGGAAGAGGATTACAATTTTGATATAGATGATTATATATTTGTACCTGATATAGTTAAGGCTATCAAGGATAAGTCAGATGTAATCAAGGCATATGTTGTAAATAAGGATATGCATGAAATTAAGCTTACGCTTGGAGCTCTTACCGATGACGAAAGAGACATTATCCTTGCAGGATGTCTTATAAATTACTATAAGGAAAATTAGGTTTCATATTTTTAAACAAAATATAAAGATTTTTTGATATAATAGTAGTTAGATGTTTGAGGTTGATGATTTTTGATAATAATCAAAGATCATGTAGTAAGATGAAATGAGGTGGATATTATGACATGGATGGTGATTTGGCTTATCGCAACGGCTGCACTTATTGTTATGGAGATTGTTTCTCTTGGACTTACCACCATATGGTTTGCCGGAGGTGCACTGGTTGCAGCATTGACAGCTTATCTTGACTTACATTGGCTGGCACAGATACTTGTTTTCGCTGTGGTATCACTTTTGCTTTTGTTTTTCACAAGACCACTTGCGGTCAAGCATCTTATGAAAGAACCTGAAAAGACAAACGTTGAAGGCCTTATAGGAAAAACGGGATACGTTACCAAAGCTATCAACAATCTTAAGGCTGAAGGCGAGGTTAAGCTAAACGGTATGGAATGGACAGCGCGTTCAAAGGATGATGAGATAATCGAAAAGGACGAAGAGGTTATAGTTGATTCCATAAGTGGAGTTAAGCTTATAGTTGTGAAAAAGTAATTTTAAAAGAATTAAACATAATAGCAAAATGATAGAAAATGTTTAACATAGTAAATATAATTATTTGATATGTAATCAAAAGATTTATATTATTATATTTTAAGGAGGATTTTATTATGGGAGTTAGTTTATTGGCAGGTCTTTCAGGCGGTCAGGTATTTGGATTATTTCTTGTATTTATCGTAGTAGTAATAGTTGCGAGCTCTATAAGAATTGTTCCACAGGCCTATGCGTACGTTATGGAAAGACTCGGAACCTATCAGTCAACCTGGGGAGTTGGTTTTCACATGAAGCTGCCTATCTTTGATAAGGTAGCACACAGAGTTTCACTTAAGGAACAGGTAGTAGACTTCGCACCACAGCCGGTTATCACTAAGGATAACGTAACAATGAGAATTGATACTGTTGTGTTTTTCCAGATAACTGATCCTAAGCTTTTTGCATACGGTGTTGAAAATCCTATAATGGCAATTGAAAATCTTACAGCAACAACCTTAAGAAATATAATCGGTGATCTTGAACTTGACCAGACACTTACTTCAAGAGAGACAATCAATACAAAGATGAGAGCTACTCTTGATGAAGCAACAGACCCTTGGGGAATCAAGGTAAACAGAGTTGAGCTTAAAAATATCATCCCTCCTGCAGCTATTCAGGATGCGATGGAGAAGCAGATGAAGGCAGAGAGAGAACGTCGTGAGCAGATTCTTATAGCAGAGGGTGAGAAAAAGTCAGCAATCCTTCGTGCAGAAGGTCAGAAGGAATCTCTTATCCTTGCCGCAGAGGCAGAAAAACAGTCAGCAATCCTTCGTGCAGAAGCAACCAAGGAAGCTACAATTAAAAGAGCAGAAGGTGAAGCTCAGGCTATTCTCGCTGTTCAGAAGGCAAATGCAGACGGTATCAGATATCTTAATGAGGCAGCACCTGAAAAGGCTGTTCTTACATTAAAGAGCTTAGAAGCCTTTGAAAAGGCAGCAGACGGCAAGTCCAACAAGCTTATTATACCTTCAGAGATAGCAAGCATAGCAGGTCTTGCATCTTCTATTACAGAGATTGTAAAGGATACTAAAGAGTAATACTTTATGGACAGATTTAATATAGTCTAAAAGTTGAGAAAATTATACTAAAGTATAGAAAGGCGGTTTGTTATGGGACTTCCTGAACTGCAAACTGAAGCTATAAAACAGTTGTCAGATTATAGTGAAAAGATAATACCGGCAACTGAAACTATAATTAAAGAATTAAGAGGTAACAGACAGGACGATACAGATGAGCTTTTCGGACTTGTTATCCAGGGTATTAATTGGGAAATAGAGATATTTAATAACTGTGAAAAGGTTATCAATAAAAACGAGGAGCTTGTAGATAAAACCAAGATGGCTCAAGCCGTAACAAGGCTTGGTAAGGTCCTTCAGGAAAAGGATGACATCAAGATAGCGGCGTGTCTGGAAGTGGATTTTCTTCCGTTCCTCAAAAGCATGAAAAAAGCTTCATCATAGTTACATTCGCGATAGAAAGTGTGTCAAGAGCGTGCCTTGTAACATCTATTTATATACCTCGACTGTAAAAAAATATGCACGCATGGCACGTGTTACTTAACGCCATGCTATGCATATTTTTTTTACAGTCTACTATACTTATACAATGTTACAAGGCACGCTCTTGACACACTTTCTTTTTTTTCGCGTTTTTTTGTAAGAATTTACCATTATAAATAAAAAAGATAAAGATTTCTTATAAAAATTATACAAAAAGGTATTTCCCTTTTTGGATATTAATGGTATAATACATTTATATTATGCTAAAAGGGGTGACATTATGATTAAGAAAGAAATGATAGCAATGCTTTTGGCTGGTGGACAAGGTAGCCGACTTGGTGTTCTTACCTCAAAGCTTGCTAAACCTGCGGTTGCATTTGGCGGAAAATATAAGATAATTGACTTCCCGCTTAGTAACTGTATTAATTCCGGTATTGATACTGTCGGCGTATTAACACAGTATAGACCGCTTAGACTTAATCAACACATAGGTATAGGTATGCCATGGGATTTGGATAGAAATATTGGTGGTGTTACAGTTCTTCCGCCTTATGAGAAGAGTACAAACAGCCAGTGGTATACAGGAACAGCTAATGCTATATATCAGAATATCGAGTATATAGATTATTACAATCCGGATTATGTATTGATTTTATCAGGTGATCACATCTATAAGATGGATTACGAGGTAATGCTTGATTTCCACAAGACAAGCAAGGCTGATATTACTCTTGCTACATATCAGGTTCCTATGGAAGAAGCAAGCCGATTTGGTGTTGTTATAACAGATGAATCCGGTTGCATACAGGAGTTTGAAGAAAAGCCTGAGAAACCAAGAAGCAATAAAGCATCTATGGGTATTTATATCTTCAACTGGAAGCTTCTTAAGGAAGCACTTACAGTTA
>JAFUGL010000108.1 GCA_017469405.1 Lachnospiraceae bacterium
TAATGAAACAGAACGCAAATTCAAAATATATACGATCACAAAAGAAAGTTTTGATATAATTGACAGCTATGATTTCGAAATTGAACTATAATTTTGTGTGATTTGTGACTTTACAAAAGTCTGCACAGCAGCACACTTAAACGTATGTGGTTTAGCTTGTCTGTAAGTGTACCCTTGTTCAAATTATTTATAAACATGAATTAATACATAAATATAGAAAATAAAAATATTTTTAGAGACTAATTTAGTTAATAACTTTTTGATATTTGAAGTCTAAAATATAATAAATAATGGATTTGAAAGTACCGATATCAATATTAAGGAAACTGTGTTGATATCGGTTTTTTATGAGAAAAAAATAATAAGCAAGATGAAGTTAAGTAGTCAGGAATGATTATTTAACTTTTTTTTTCGTCTAATAATACTATATTCATAAAATTTTATCTCTTCGACTACTTAAGAGAGTTGAAGGGTATTGTGTTTTGGAGAGGTGCTGATGAAAAAAGAAAGACCATTATCAAAGATTGAAGAAATATTCGAATATATGATAAGTGTTGAGCAGACATCATATAAAGAAATAAGAGAAAAGTTTTTTATAAAATCTGACGGGACAGTAAGAAGATACTTTGATTGGATTGAAGAAATGTTCAATGTGACGATTAAGACGACTTATGGTAATGGCGGAGGCTCAAGGATATGCAAAACATCAGCAGCTATGACACATCTCACAAAAGACGAAGAAGAAATGCTTATGGCGTACATATTATGTGATGACACACCTATTAAAGATAAGAAAATGATGTATGCAATGCTTGTACGCATAGGTAATCCTGAAACGATTAATAAATTTATAAAAGAATACAAAGGCTTTGAGATTGAATTGATTGATAGATAGCAGCTTGTAAATCTGAATGAGTACACGAGAGAATTGATAGTAGCAGTTGAGATTTATTTCGTGTATTCATCAGGCTGACAAACCATTTGAACCTTGAAAACTGGATATGATGATATGAAGTTGGACGTACGGAGTAAGCTTCGCATTATGCCGTTTGGAAGATACGCAATGACAAGCAGATGAAATTCTTTTCATATATGCTTAGAGCGATAATATCGGACAGAATAGAGACTGTGGTAGTCTCGTGGTGGCGGCGGCTCTTAATAATGATACACCCTTTATTAAAGGTCTTAGAAAAGATGGTGCAAGACCAGTGTGGACTGCTAACCACAGTTACCGGCTTTATATCTTGGTAATAGCCCTTTATATGAGCTTTTACAGCTTGTAAGAGCTGATTTAAATGGTTATTACGGATAGATTCGAGCACTGTGTGTTAATGTGTTGCCGGAAAGGAGGAGACTATGGAGAAGATAGTTGACGAGACGGTTGATGCTATGGAAAAATACGCTGTGCCTATTGAAAAGAAGATTAATCTTACAATTAAAGAAGCTGCCGAATACTCTAATATCGGAATTAACAAGATTGCAGAACTTTTGAGGAATCCGATGTGTAATTTCGTATTATATGTCGGGAACAGGAAATTGGTTAAGAGAAAAGAGTTTGAGCAGTATTTATCGACGAGGCGGGAGATTTAATGAACTAATTTTAATAATTCAGGCTAATCCATTGAAAATATATAGATTTTATGGTAACATAACTAAGTTGCATTAGGCTCTTTTCTATCCTGATAAGGACTGTGGAAAGGAGCTTGGAAGATGGGTAAAAACCTAAAAGGTAAGGAATTGGGTGCAGGTCTTTCTCAGAGAAAGGATGGACGCTATTCTGCCAGATTTGTAACATCATGTGGTAAGCGTGTTGAAAAATATTTCACTATGCTTCAGGATGCAAGAAGATGGTTAGCCGAAGCAAGACTCGAAGATGAAAGAGGAAATGCAACCGGTGTATCTGTTGGCATGACTGTTGATGCTTGGTTTGACTTTTGGATAGTCAACATCAAGGAGAAGACAGTTCGACCAAATACTGTAAGGAATTACAGAGAAAGATACAAACATAATATTAAGAGGCATTTGGGCAAAATGCTGATAAATGATGTCAAGCCTATGCACTGTCAGATTGTTCTTAATAATATGTCTGATGATTATGCAGGCTCAACCATATATCAGTGCCTTATAGCTCTCTATAATATGTTTCAGGCTGCATTTGAAAACAGTATTATTTCATCTAATCCTGTAACTAAGACGGTCAGACTGCCGAAGCCGATTGAAAAAAAGACAAGAGTTCTTACAATCAATGAACAAAAAAAGTTTATGGAGACGGCATATAATACAGCTTATTATCCGCAATATTTATTTGTCTTAAATACCGGTGTAAGAACCGGTGAAATGATTGGTCTTAAATGGGAGGATATTGATTTTGAAAGAGGAATAATCTTTATAAGGCGTTCAATGGAATATCGTTATTCCACAGGTGAATGGCGTATAGGACCTCCTAAGACAAAGAAAAGCTATAGAGAAATTCCTATGACGGAAGAATGTGCGGATTTGTTGAGAGGCTTATGGGAAAAGACGCAGCTCGGCAGATATGTTGAAGACGAGTTTAAGGATTTTGTTTTTATTAACAGGAAGGGAACTCCTACAAAAAATTCGACATACGATTCTAATATAGTTAAACTGACAAAGCAGGCTGAAATTGAAAATTTTTCAATGCACACGTTAAGACATACTTTTGCGACGAGATGTATCGAAGCAGGTATGAGACCTAAAACTCTGCAACAGTTACTTGGACATTCAAGCATTAATATTACAATGAACCTTTATGTCCATGTAACCGATGAAGAAAAAATCAAAGAGATGCAGAAATTTGAACTTTACGCCAATCAAATGGCGTAAAAAAATAAGAGAGGAGTAACTTCCTGAATAAAATATACAGATTTAAGTTATGAAATTGGCGTAAGATTATGTATTAAATACATAAAAATCTATGTAAATTCACGTATCTTGATACAAGATGGCGTAAAAAATGGCGTAAAAATCAAACTGAAAGTCTGGAAACCATTGAAAATAAAGGAGAAATTAAGATATTATGAAATTAGGCATAGTGGGGCTCCCTAATGTAGGCAAGAGTACCTTATTTAATTCACTTACAAAGGCGGGGGCAGAGTCTGCCAATTATCCGTTTTGTACTATAGATCCAAATGTAGGTGTTGTACCTGTACCGGATAAAAGACTTGATGAATTGACTAAGATGTATAATTCGGCCAAGACTACACCTGCAGTTATAGAGTTTGTTGACATAGCAGGACTTGTTAAAGGTGCATCAAAGGGTGAAGGACTTGGAAACCAGTTTCTTGCAAATATAAGAGAAACAGATGCAATCGTGCATGTAGTAAGATGTTTTGAAGATACTAATGTAATACATGTAGATGGTTCTGTGGATCCGGTAAGAGATATCGAGACAATTAATCTTGAACTCATATTTGCTGATATTGAGGTTCTTGACAGAAGAATTGCTAAAAATGGCAGAGGTGCAAATAATAATAAAGAACTTGCCAAAGAGCTTGAGATGGAAAAAAGATTAAAGGAGCATCTTGAGTCGGGTAATCTTGCTATATCCTTTACCACTGATGATGAGGATGAGCAAAAGTGGATTAAGGAATATAATCTTCTTACAGGCAAGCCTGTTATATATGCTGCAAATGTATCGGAAGATGATCTTGCGGATGATGGAGCTTCCAATGAATATGTTAAAAAAGTAAGAGAGTATGCTGCCAAGATGGGTAGTGAGGTGTTTGCGGTGTGTGCCCAGATTGAGCAGGAAATTTCCGAATTGGATGATGATGAAAAGACTATGTTCCTTGAAGAACTTGGAGTTAAGGAGTCGGGACTTGATAAGCTTATCAAGGCTAGCTATTCAATTCTTGGACTTATCAGCTATCTTACTTCGGGAGAGGATGAGACAAGAGCCTGGACAATTACCAAGGGTACTAAGGCACCTCAGGCAGCAGGTAAGATTCATACCGATTTTGAACGAGGATTTATCAAGGCTGAGGTTGTTGCTTATAATGATCTTATGAGCTCAGGAAGCATGCTTGCAGCTAAGGAAAAAGGTCTCGTAAGACAAGAAGGCAAGGACTATGTGGTTCAGGATGGAGACGTAATATTGTTCAAATTTAATGTATAAGTAAAGTTTGGATTGATTATAGTTTTAATGAATAAATTGGATATTATATGGATATAACTATTATATTTATATACGAAAGCATAGTGTTGAGTGTAGCGAGGATAAAAAATGTATGATATAAGATTTCCGCATTTGGGAATAACCTTTCATAATTTAAAAGATGGTTTTACAATTTTTGGATTTGAGATAAAGTTTTACGGACTTATCATCGGAATAGGTTTTTTACTTGCTTATTTTCTTGTGATAAGTGAAGCAAAAAGAACAAAGCAGGATACAGAGATTTATCTGGATTTCTTTCTTTGGCTGGTTATCCCGGCGATACTTGGAGCAAGACTTTACTATATTATTTTTAATGCCGGAGAGTATTTTGAAAAAGGTAAAGGGTTTGGACAGACCATAAAGGATCTTATTAATATAAGAAATGGAGGTCTTGCAATCTACGGAGGTATAATAGCCGGAGTGATAACTGCGATTATTTTCTGTAGAAAGAGGAAAGTTAAATTCCTTGTTATGGCGGATACGGTTTCTATAGGACTTTTACTTGGACAGATACTTGGAAGGTGGGGAAACTTTTTCAATAGAGAGGCTTTTGGAGAATACACAAATTCACTTTTTGCCATGCAGATTCCTACGGATTATTTTGTTAAAAACGGAAGTTTTAGTTCTCTTAGAGAAAGTGGAGTTATTTCTGATGCGATGGTTAATAATATAGTTACTTATGGTCAGGGCGAAAATATAATGCACTGGATTAGTGTACATCCGACTTTTCTTTATGAAGGCTTATGGAATTTGGCGCTTCTTATATTCCTTTTGATCTACAGAAAACATAAGAAGTTTGATGGTGAGATGGGTCTTTTGTATCTTTGGGGCTATGGTCTTGGAAGAGTGTGGATTGAGG
This sequence comes from Lachnospiraceae bacterium, assembly GCA_017469405.1. Classification (GTDB taxonomy): domain Bacteria; phylum Bacillota; class Clostridia; order Lachnospirales; family Lachnospiraceae; genus Coprococcus_C. Next base: position 5,034 of record JAFUGL010000108.1, read on the forward strand.
GACTTCGAACAGATTCTCTTATGGTTTTTGGTATGAATATGAAGATTTCACAGCTTCTTGCAGCCATCTGTGTGGTAGTGGCATCGGTTATTATTGTAAAAAAGAGAATGGATTATATGAAAGAAAATACTGGTAAAAGTTCATAAAAAACAAACGTATGTTTTGTGAATATTTCACTTGGTTTTGAGAAAAGAAATGCGATTTTTGTATTGCATTTCTTTTTTTCTTGTTATAAAATAAAACAAAGTGGTTGTGAAGTGGGCGTAAATGTGGCGCATGGTGGGTGCAAATGAAAATGTATTCCCCAATATCCAATGATCAAATCATAAATGAAAGATAGATATAAGAATACACAATGAATTTAAGGAAGGACAAGCAGTTAGATGACCAGGGGCATGAAAGGACAATCGAATCATAGTCTGGATGCAAAGGGCAGATTGATTATACCGTCAAGACTTAGAGATGGTCTTGGCAGTAATTTTGTGCTCTGTAAAGGTATGGATAAAAATATATATGCTTATCCTGCTGATGAGTGGGAAAAGTTTTCAGACAAACTTAATTCGCTTCCTTTATCAGATAAAGATGCTAGAAAGTTTAAAAGATTTTTTCAAGGCTCTGCATGTGACTGCGAATTGGATGGAAATTCCCGTATTGTAATCCCACAGGCTTTGCGTGAGTGGGCGGGAATTGATAAAGAAGTGGTTATGGTTGGAAACGGAGCTATCGCTGAGATTTGGAATGTAGACAGATGGAATGAAAATAACAACTTTGATGAAGGAGATATAGATGATATCTCAGCAGATGTTAGTGAAAAATATGGTATCTGACAAATTGTCTAAAAGCATAGGCTCATATGTCAGATGTAAGGAAAGCATAGATGGAATTTAAACATAAATCAGTTCTTCTAAATGAAACTATAGAAAGTCTTAATGTTAAGCCGCATGGAATATATGTTGACGGTACCCTTGGAGGCGGTGGACATTCTTATGAAATATGTAAAAGGCTTGGTGAAAAAGGAAGACTTATCGGTATAGATCAGGATATTGATGCAATAGAGGCAGCAACAAAAAGATTAGAAGAATTTAAGGACAAGATAAGTCTGATTCACAGCAACTATAACAACATAAAAAGTGGAGTGAATGACCTTGGAATAAATAAAGTGGATGGAATAGTTCTTGATTTGGGAGTTTCATCTTATCAGCTGGATAATCCGGAAAGAGGATTTACATATAGGGAAGATGTTCCACTTGACATGAGAATGGATCAGGAAAGTACTATGACAGCGAGGGATATAGTTAATGATTATTCAGAGATGGAACTTTTCAGAGTGATTAAGGATTACGGAGAGGAACAGTTTGCTAAGAATATTGCCAAACATATAGTGAAGGCAAGAAGCGAAAAGCCTATAGAGACAACCGGTGAGTTAAATGAGATTATTAAGGCTGCAATTCCTGCAAAGATGAGAGAGCATGGAGGACATCCTTCAAAAAAAACATATCAGGCGATAAGAATTGAACTTAATCATGAACTTAATGTCTTGGAAAATTCGCTTGATACAATGATAGAGCTTTTAAATCCGAAAGGAAGATTATCGATTATAACATTTCATTCTTTAGAGGATAGAATTGTTAAAAATATATTCAGAAGAAATATGAATCCATGTACCTGCCCTCCGGATTTTCCGGTTTGCGTATGTGGAAAAAAACCAACAGGAACAATTATAACCAGAAAGCCTATTGTTCCTTCAGAAAAAGAAATATCAGAAAACAAGAGAGCAAAGAGTTCAAAGCTAAGAGTCTTTGAGAAAACCTGAGAAAGAAACATTAATAATTAGGGAGAGAATTAGTTATGAGTGAAAGAGTAAGAGAAAGATACTATATCGATGGTAGTACAGTCAGAAAAGTAAAAGAGGTACCTGTATATACTGAAGTTCCAAGAAGAAAACCACAGAGGGAGCCACAAAGAACTCCACAGAGAGTTCCACAACGAAAGACTTCCGGTGAAAGTCAAAAAAAGATATCTGCGAAGGCTGATAAGGCACTTGCATTTGATATGAGATATACTATGTTTGTTATGGCATCAGTTTTGATAATAATAGCTGCATGTGTGCTTATGCTTCATATGGAAGCCTCGATAAATGAGAAAAAGAGTAATATAAATGCATTGGAAAGCCAACTTGAATCCATTGAGGATGATAATGCAGCATTGAAACTATCTCTTGAGAGCATGTATAGTCTTGATGAAATATATGATGTGGCAACAAACGAACTTGGTATGGTTTATGCAAAAAAAGGTCAAATTGTATATTATGAAAGTGCAAATGAAGATTATGTAAAGCAATATCAGGATATTCCTGAGTAAGCTAAAAGAGTAAGATCCGTTAAACAGACTTATGAGGATTGACAGATAAAGCGGATTTTACACATGAGGTAATTGTTGTGGCTCAAGGTAATCAGGTAAAAAGAAAGAAAAAAAATTATAAATTCCTATCAAGAATGAAAAAAAGACTGCTGGTTGTTATTGGTTTAGCACTGGCAGCTTTTGTTGTGCTTATAGTAAATATAATAAAGATAAATGTTGAAGATGGTTCTGTTTACGAGCAAAAGGTTTTGGCTCAGCAGGGCTATGCAAGTACAACTATACCGTATAAGCGTGGAGATATAATCGATTCCAACGGTACAGTTTTAGCAACCAGTAAAAAGGTTTACAATATAATACTTGAACCTAAAAATATCTATGAAAATGATGGTATATATTATGAAGATACAACAAATGCACTAAAAAAATACTTTGGTTTTACTGACGAAGAACTTGCAGATGCTCTTTCTGACAAAGAATCCTACTACAAGGTTACGAAGAAAAAACAGGATTATGAGCTTGTAAAGAGTTTTAAAGAATTTTGCAAAACAAAAGAAGGAAAAAATGTCAGAGGTGTATATTTTGAAGAGGAATATGTGAGAGTTTATCCAAATGGCAATCTTGCATGTCACCTGTTGGGCTATACTGTTAGTGGTAATGTGGGTCAGTATGGTATTGAGCAGTATTACAATGATGAATTAAATGGCTCCAATGGCAGAGAATATACATATCTAAATGAAGATTATGGTTTGACTGATACTATAGAAGCGCCTGTAAATGGGTATAATCTTGTTACAAGCATAGATGCAAATATCCAAAAGATCATTCAGGAAAAGGTTGACGCTTATATGGCAGAGGAAGGAGCAAAAAATGTATCGGTTCTTGTAATGGATCCAAAAACATGCAATATACTCGCTCTTTATAATTCACATTCGTTTGATCCGAATGATGCTCAAAACCTGGAGGCTGTAAGATATCAGTTTGAAAACATCGATCCGGATTCACCTTATACAAGTTTTGAAGATTTTGAACAAAACTGTACAGATGAAGACAGGGTAAATGCGTTAAACGAGGTGTGGAGAAACTTTGTTGTAAGTGATGTATTTGAACCGGGTTCAACATATAAAACATTTACCATTTCAGGTGCCTTAGAAGAAGGAGTAATTAAGCCTGAAGATACATTTTACTGTGATGGTGGAGAACAAAAAGATATTTTTTATATAAAGTGTCACGCATATAAAAATGGTGGACATGGTATGGTTGATGTGGCCGGAGCTTTGGCAAATTCATGTAATGATGCGCTTATGCAGATATCTGCAAGAGAGGGAGCGGATAAATTTGATAAATATCAGGTGCTTTTTGGATTCGGACAAAGAACAAATGTTGACCTTCCGGGTGAACCGTCAAGTGCAGGCTTAAGTACGATAGTTTATCATGCAGATAATCTTCATGTGACAGAGCTTGCTACATCGTCATTTGGACAGGGTGTATGTACATCGATGATGCAGATTGGAACAGCCTTTTGCTCTGTGATAAACGGAGGTTATTACTATCAGCCAAGTGTTGTTCAAAGGATAGAGGATGATAATGGAAATATAATCGACAATCTTGATAATGTGCTTGTAAGAAAAACTATTTCTGAAGAAACATCTTCAATTATGAGACAAGAACTTTTTGGAGTTGTAGAAAATGGTACCGGTAAGAGAGCATCAGTTGAAGGCTATGAAATAGGAGGAAAAACCGGAACAGCAGAAAAACTCCCTCGTGGTAATGGTAAGTATATTATTTCATTTATAGGATTTGCACCTATCGATAATCCTCAGGTGGTTGTATATGTGGTTGTAGATGAACCAAATGTTGAAGACCAGGGTTCAAGTGCTGCTTCGTCATTTATATTTGCGGATATAGCTACTGAACTCTTTCCATATATGAATATATATAAGACAAATGATAATTATGATCTTGATTTGTTAGATGCAGAAGATGAGCCGGCAGAATCTATTTATGAAGGTGACGTGCCGGAAAATGATGTAGCAGGCGGAAGTGAAAATCCTTATGTTGAAGAAAATAATCCGACTCAAACTGAGGATACACAAGATGTGAATTCTGATGGAAATACTGATAATCAGGGAGAGACCTCAACTGAATAAGCGCTTCCTGAACAAACGCAATAATTTGATTTTACAGGTTATACAAACCGGTAAATATAAATAAAATTAAATAAAGAAATTATCCGGTGTATGTGTATGAATGTTTTTACACATCATAATAAGCTAAGATTATTACAAATCTTTGTTATTGCAATGCTTTTGGTATCGATAATGATTGGAAGGCTTTTTTATATAATGGTCTTTAAATCAAAATATTACGGAGATAAAGCGGTTGCATTACAGGAGAGAGAACGAAGCATAAAAGCACCACGAGGTCTTATCTATGACAGAAACGGAGTGATAATCGCCGGCAACAAGGCGGTCTGCTCGATTTCCGTCATACATAGCCAGATAACGGATGAAGAGGCAGTTATAAGTGAATTGTCTAAAAGGCTTGACATGGACGAGTCTGTTATAAGGAAAAAGGTCGAAAAGGTTTCGTCGAGGGAGAAGATAAAAAGTAATGTCGATAAAGAGATTGCTGACGAAATCCGCGACCTTGACCTTGATGGTGTAATGATTGACGATGATTATAAAAGGTATTATCCTTATTCGGAACTTGCCTCAAAGGTTATAGGCTTTACCGGTGCCGATAATCAGGGAATAGTCGGTATAGAAGTTTTTTATGATGATGTTTTGATGGGGACAAACGGAAGCATTAATACTCTTACTGATGCAAAGGGAATAGAGATTCCCGGGGCTGCAGAGGAAAGAGTTGAACCGGTGCCGGGAGATAATCTGGTGCTTACGCTTGATGTTAATATACAGATGTATATTGAACAGGCAGCCATGAAGGTTATGCAGGAAAAAAATGCAAACAGAGTCTGTATCATAGTTATGAACCCACAAAATGGCGAGATTTATGGCATGGCTGATGTACCTGAGTATAATCTGAATGACCCCTTTACCTATAACAGGGATGATATTGATGAAGCGGATGTTACACAGGATGATTTAAATAATATGTGGAGAAATTTCTGCATAAATGATACCTATGAACCGGGTTCGACTTTTAAGATAGTTACAGCAACCTCTGCATTTGAAGAAGGGGTTGTAAGTATAGATGATACATTTTATTGCCCCGGCTATAAGCTGGTTGGAGACAGAAGGATAAAATGTCACAAAACCGTTGGTCATGGAGCCGAGACCTTTAAACAGGGAATTATGAATTCATGCAATCCGGTTTTTATGGAGGTTGGTGCCAGAGTCGGTGCGGAAAACTTTTATAAAAACATGGAAAAGCTAGGCCTTTTTGAAAAGACGGGAGTTGATCTTCCGGGTGAAGCAGGTTCAATATTTCATAAGCTTGAAAATGTAGGTGAGGTTGAACTTGCTACCATGTCATTTGGACAGTCGTTTCAGATAACACCGCTTCAGCTTATGAGGGCGGTATCGGCAGTTATAAATGGAGGTACACTCGTAACTCCTCATTTTGGCAAATACATCACTGATGACAATAATAATATAATCAGTGAATTAAAATATAATACTAAATCAGGTGTGATTGACACTGAAACCTCTGAAACCATGAAATATCTCTTGGAGGCGGTTATATCGGAGGGAACCGGAAAGAATGCATATCTTGAAGGATATTCCATAGGCGGAAAAACAGCTACCAGTGAAAAACTACCACGTAGCAGCAATAAATACATTTCTTCTTTTATAGGCTTTTCACCGGCACAGAATCCGACAGTACTTACATTGATTCTTATAGATGAGCCGGAGGGGATATATTACGGAGGAACCATAGCTGCTCCCGTTGTCGGAGATATATACAGCAATATTCTTCCGTATCTTGGAATTGAAAAAGAAGAGGTTGAAGATAGCGAGTAAGGATAAAAAAGTGTAAGAAAATCTTTATGGCATAAGCTGATATAAGATGTAAAAATACTTTAGATATAATATAAGGAGACTAAGATATGAATAAATATGATGTTATAGTACCTATACTAATCGCATTTTTTACAAGTGTAATTTTAAGTCCTATATTTATACCTTTTTTAAAAAAACTTAAATTCGGTCAGTTTGTAAGAGATGAGGGACCGGAAAGCCATCTTAAAAAAGCAGGAACTCCGACTATGGGCGGACTTATCATTTTATTTAGTATTGTTATAACATCATTATTTTATATTAAGGATTACCCTCAGATAATTCCTGTTCTTTTTTCAACCTTGGGCTTTGGTCTGATAGGATTTTTAGATGATTATATAAAGGTTGTAATGAAACGTTCCATGGGACTTAGAGCATGGCAGAAGATGCTTGGACAGTTTGTGATTACTGGTATATTTGCGTATTATATAAATGCACATACCGACCTTGGAACAACGATGATAATACCTTTTGTAAATAAGTCTGTAGATATGGGTTGGGTTTACTATCCGTTTTTATTCTTTGTAATGCTTGGAACCGTAAACGGTGCGAATTTTACAGACGGACTTGACGGTCTTGCATCATCGGTAACTGTTCTTATTGCAACATTTTTCACGATTGCGGCAATTGGACTTGGTTCGGGTGTTGCACCTATTACATGTGCGGTTGTGGGAAGCTTGCTTGGTTTCCTTGTTTACAATGTATATCCTGCAAGAGTCTTTATGGGTGATACAGGTTCCCTGGCACTGGGTGGATTTGTTGCATCGGTTGCATTTGTGCTTCAGATGCCGCTTATAATACTTCTTGTTGCATTTATATATTTCGCCGAGGTTTTATCGGTTATTATTCAGGTTACTTCATTTAAGCTTACCGGAAAAAGAGTTTTCAAGATGGCACCGATACATCACCATTTTGAACTTTGCGGATGGCCGGAGACGAAGGTGGTTTCTATATTTGCGATTGTGACTGCAATACTTTGTTTTATAGGTATTTTAGCGCTGTAGAATAATTTGATAAGTGAGCATATTATCTGTTTTGTTATGTGAGCTTATCATATGCTTTATAAATAGTTTATTAAGATAATGGATAGGAGAATGTGCTATGGATAAAAAAGTACTTGTAGCAGGAGCCGGAAAAAGCGGTGTGGCTGCATCAAAGCTTCTTGCAAGAAATGGCAGAAATGTAATTCTTTATGATGAAAATATGAAGGGAGAACTGACCAGAGAGATAGTTTTGGAGAAATTTGATGATGCTCCTTTCAAAGAAAATATAGATACTATATTAGGAACCATTACGGATGATGATATCAGAGCATGTGATTATATGGTCATAAGTCCCGGTATACCTACAGACAATGGATTTGCCAAGAGAGTAAAAAGCCTTGGCGTAAGAGTTTTAAGTGAGATTGAGCTTGCGTTTATGTATGAGCAGGGTACTGTTCTAGCTATAACAGGTACTAATGGTAAAACTACAACCACTACTCTTGTTGGAGAGATAATGAAGGCACATAACAGTGAGACCTTTGTTGTGGGAAACATCGGTATACCATATACTGATCTTGCGGATAAAACAACTGAAAATTCTGTTACGGTTGCTGAGATAAGCAGTTTCCAGCTTGAGACAGTTGAAACATTTAAGCCGCATATAAGTGCGTGTCTTAACATTACTCCCGATCATCTTGACAGACATCATACCTTTGAAAATTATGCTTCATGCAAAATGGCTATAGCCAATAAGCAGACCAAGGATGATTATATGGTTCTTAATTATGATGATCCGGAAACATTAAAAAGAGCAAAGCTTGATAATGTAAATATTGTATTTTTCAGCAGATTAACGCACCTTGATGAGGGTGTATATGTAGACCATGATGATGTTGTTATAAAGAAGGATAATGTTATAACAAAGATACTTTCTTTAAAGGATATAAATCTTCTTGGAACACATAATGTTGAAAATATTTTGGCTGCCGTAGCAATTACATATTATGCGGGAGTGCCGGTTGAGACTATCAGAAAGGTATGTACTGAATTTAAGGGCGTTGCGCATAGAATAGAGTATGTAAGAACCGTAAACGGAGTCAAGTACTACAATGATTCAAAGGGAACCAATCCGGATGCTGCCATAAAGGGCATTAAAGCTATGACAACAACAACATTTCTTATCGGCGGCGGTTATGATAAGGGAGTTCCGTTTGATGACTGGATTGATGCATTTGAAAATAAAGTAAAGTATCTTGTGCTCATAGGTCAGACTGCTAAGACAATTGCTACCTGTGCAAAAAATCATGGTTTTAACAGCATAGTATTTATGGATACTCTTGAAGAGGCAATTGATTTTTGCTATAAAAATGCAAGGCCGGGAGAAGCAGTACTTTTATCACCTGCATGTGCAAGCTGGGGAATGTTCAAGAATTATGAGCAAAGAGGAGATATATTCAGAGATTATGTAATGAATCTTGAGGAGTTGGTTTAGGTGGAAAAGGTCAAAAGAACAACTAAAAACAGCTTTTGGATTAAGGGTGGATACACTGATTTTCAGACTATATTTTTAACCTTTGTGATTGTCCTTTTCGGACTTATGATGGTTTATAGTTCAAGCTCATACAGAGCTATAACGAGTGGATATCCGGGTACATATTTTATGATGCGTCAGGGCGTTTTTGCAGTGATTGGTTTTGTTGCTATGTACACAGTTTCCAGAATTAATTACAGATATTTAACTAATCTTTCTGTTATACTGATGTATCTGGCAATAGCTTTGCTTGCATATGTTTTAGTACTTGGTAGAGCAAGCCATGGTGCAACAAGATGGATTCAGATAGGTTCATTTCAACTTCAGCCATCCGAAATTGCGAAACCGATTATTATAATCTATATGGCGGATGCATGCGTGAAAAAATCAAAGTATCTAAATACAATGGTTGGTATATTGAAGATAATTGCACTTCCTGTTGTATGTATTGGACTTATAGCTGCTGAAAACTTAAGTACTGCGATAGTGTGCTTTGCTATTGTTGTGGCTATTTTGTTTGTAGCAAGTCCTAAACTTTTTAATCTTATAGTACTTGGAATTATCGGTGTGGGTGCTGCCGCTTTACTTGTAGTTACAGTAGGTTACAGAGGAGATCGTTTTGAAGCGTGGAGGCATCCCGAAACCAGTGAAAAAGGATTTCAGACACTCCAGTCCTTGTATGCTATAGGCTCAGGCGGATTTTTTGGAAGAGGTCCGGGTAACAGTATTCAAAAACTTGGTTTTTTACCGGAGTCTCATAATGATATGATTTTTTCTGTTGTGTGTGAGGAACTTGGGCTTTTTGGAGCATTGGTTGTAATAGGATTATTTGTTATGCTTATATTTAGATTTAAGTTTGTTGCAGATGGTTCTATTGACAGTTTTGGTGGATTTATTATCACCGGAGTTATTACACATATAGCTGTTCAGCTTATAGTAAATATCGGAGTTGTTACAAATACAATCCCGCCTACAGGTGTAACGCTTCCGTTCATAAGTTATGGAGGTACTTCGCTTATATTTATGTTGGCTGAGGTCGGATTGGTTCTTAGTGTGTCAAGGCAGATGAGCCTGACAGAGTAATAGCTTAGAAATTTATGCTTCTGATAAATTGATGTATGTGAGATTTTTATATAGATAAATGAGGATAATGTACATGAAAAAAAGATATGTGTTGTTGTTTGTATTAATATTGCTCATAGGTGCTTTTGCATATATCAGTACATTTAAGATAAAGGAAATAAAGGTTATTGGATGCTCGAAGGTTGATGAACAGGTGATAATTGATACTGTTAAAAACAAAAGTTATGTCAATAATACACTTGTGCTTTATCTGCAAAATAAGATTAAACCAATCGAAGATATTCCGTTTGTTGCAAAAATCGATATTGATTATGATTCAAAAAATGAAATAACTGTAACAGTTTATGAAAAGTCTGTTGCGGGTTGTGTTGAATATATGGATGGTTACGTATATTTTGATAAGGATGGTATAGTTCTTGAATCTTCACAGGAGATTATTGAGGGCGTGCCATGTATCAGAGGACTTAATTTTACCGAATGGGAGATGGGTAAAAAGCTTCCGATAGATAATGAAAGTAAATTCAAGTCAATTCTTACGATTACTCAGCTTATAGATAAATATGAGCTTGATATAGATGGGATAAAATTCACGGCTGAGAATGAAATAATCCTTATGCACAAAGGGATAATGATAGAACTCGGAAAGGGGGATTATCTTGCAATACAGATGATGAATCTTGGAAGTATTCTTGAAAATCTGGAAGGTATGGAAGGAACACTTTATATGAAAGATTTTGATTCTAATGATACTACAGCAAGCTTTAGTAAGAAAAAATAGAGTTTTAGCAAGAAAAAACATAAAAAAGTATTGATTATTTCTAAAAAAAATTATATTATATGAGTAATATTGTAACAATGTGGGTAAGTTTGCCCTGTTACAAAGGGTAAAAAAGTGAAATTTTTATTAAGGAGGAAAGAACCTTGCTTGAAATAAAGTCAAACGATGAAAAGACCCCTGCAAGAATCCTGGTAATTGGTGTAGGTGGTGCAGGTAACAACGCAGTCAACAGAATGATTGATGAAAATGTGGAGGGTGTTGAGCTTATAGCTATTAACACTGATAAGCAGATTTTATCACAGAGCAGAGCAACTACAAAGATTCAGATTGGTGAGAAGCTTACCAAGGGACTTGGTGCAGGAGCTAAACCTGAAATCGGTGCAGGTGCAGTAGAAGAAAACAGAGAAGAGATTACAGATATAATGAAGGATGCCAACATGGTATTTGTTACATGTGGTATGGGTGGTGGTACCGGTACAGGTGCTGCTCCTGTAGTAGCAGAGATAGCAAGAAATCTTGGTATTCTTACTGTAGGTGTTGTAACAAAGCCTTTCTCGTTTGAAGGTAAACCACGTATGAACAACGCCATAAACGGTATTGCAAAGCTTAAGGAAAATGTTGATACACTTATTGTTATTCCAAATGACAAGCTTCTTCAGATTTGTGATAAGCGTACAAGCTTACCTGAAGCATTAAAGAAGGCTGATGAGGTTCTTCAGCAGGGTGTTCAGGGTATCACAGATCTTATCAATAAGCCTGGTCTTATCAACCTCGACTTTGCAGATATCCAGACAGTTATGAGAGATAAGGGTGTTGCTCACATCGGTATCGGTAGAGCAAGTGGAGATAACAAGGCTGTTGACGCTATCAAGTCAGCTATGGACAGCCCATTACTTGAGACTACAGTTTCAGGTGCTACAGATATCATTGTTAACTTCTCAGGTAACATCGGTATCGTTGAAGCATATGATGCTATTACATATCTTACTGAAGTTGCAGGAGATGGTGCCAATATCATCTTCGGTACAGTTGATAATGATGTTATGGGTGAGGATGTATGTATTACAATTATCGCTACAGGTATTGAGGGCAATACTACATCAGCAACAGTTTCGGTTCCAAATACTCAGGCAGGAGCTGCTAAGCCGGCATCTGTTTCAGTTACACAGCTTAAGACTCCTACATATTCCGGACAGCCTATAACCGGTGCATCTAACATAAGACCACTTAACACTTCTGCTAAGCCACAGCCAACAAGCAATGTTGGTGCAACAGCAGCCGTTAAGCCTGCAGCAAGTGCACAGCCAAACGGAGCAGGTGGAATTAAAATACCTGATTTCCTCAAGAGAGGCTAATTATTATAAGTGTGTCAGTGAGAACGATTCTCATTGACACACTTTTGTAAATTGTGACTGTATAAAAAATGTGCTCGCATGGCACGTGATACTTAACGCCATGCTAAGCACATTTTTTATACAGTCTATAATATTATAAGTTATGGAAGTGAGCCAATGAGAGCCGTTCTAATTGACACATATAAATACTTATTCAAAGGAGGATATAATGAGTAAATCAAAAAAAGATGATGACATAATTGATGTCGAGTATGTCGAAGAAGATAAAGAAAAAGACAACGAAAAAGATAAAGCAAAAAATAAAGTTAAAGATGATGACAACGATGAGGTTGGAAGTAAAAGGGTTAAAAGAGTAGTAAACATTGTAAAATTTGTAATTATTGCCATCATTTTATTATCCGCTGTTTTTGACAGCTATTACTATGTTAATGAGCAGGAAAATGCTGTTGTTACCATGTTTGGAAAGGTTACCACAACCAATACCGCGGGACTTTATTTTAAAATTCCGTTTATTCAAAAGGTTCAAATGGTTGATGTAACTACACATGGTACGGGTGTTGGTTATACGATCAGTAACAATGGTCAAAATATTACCGATACAATGGATGGCATAATGATTACTTCAGATTTTAATTTATTGAATATTGATTTCTATCTGGAGTATAAGGTGTCTGATCCTGTTGCATATCTCTATAATTCCAATAATCCTGAAGAGATTTTAAGGGATATAGCACTTTCAAGCATCAGGTCGGTTGTAGGAAATTATACGGTTGATGAGGCGATGACTACGGCAAAAAGCCAGATACAGTCAGATGTTAAGGAAGAAATGATGCGTGAGCTTTCCGAAAGAGATATAGGACTTCAGGTTATCAATATCACTGTTCAGGATTCCGAACCGCCTACCGATGATATTATCGCTGCCTTTAAGTCGGTTGAAACCGCAAAGCAGGGAGCAGATACAGCGAAAACAATGCATTACAATACCAAAATAAAGAGCTTCCAAATGCAACGGCACAAGCCGACAGAATACGTAAGGATGCTGAAGCCCAAAAGGCAACACGTATCGCCGAAGCAGAAGGACAGGTTGCAAGACTTGATAAGATTTATGAGCAGTATAAGCTTTATCCGCTTATAACAAAGAAAAGAATGTTCTATGAGACTATGGAAGAGGTTCTGCCATCCCTTAAGATAATTATAACCGATGGTGAGACTCAGGAGGTTTATCCGATAGAGAGCTTTGCGGATATTAATTCAACAACAAATAATAATTATACTACTACAGAAAAGGAGGATGATACAAATGACGAAACAGACTACTAAAAAATCAACTGCTAAAACGGTATTATTGGTTATTTTCCTTTTATTTATAATTATTGTTATTTGCAATTCTTTTTATACGGTTCAATATAATTCAAAGGCAATCGTTAAAAGATTCGGTAAGATTTTAAAGATTGAATCTGATGCGGGTTTACATTTTAAGGTTCCTTTCATAGATGATGTGCAGGAGGTATATGCCGGAAACAGAGTATATGATATACCTACCAGTGATGTAATTACCAAGGATAAAAAATCCATGATTGCAGATGATTATGTTGTATGGCAGGTAACGGATGCAACCAAGTTTTATAAGACATTAAGTGCTGTAGATGCCAGAGCGGAAGAGCGTATCGATGCAGCAGTATATAATGCAACTAAGAACACCATATCTTCCATGACTCAGGATGAGGTTATCGCTGCAAGAGGAGCGGTTCTTACAGAGATAATAACCGAAGCTGCCAACTCCGATATAGAGGGTTATGGAATTACGATTATTACTGCAGAGATTAAGGCTTTGGATCTTCCGGAGGATAACAAGGAAGCGGTTTATGAGAGAATGATTTCCGAAAGAGAAAATATAGCTGCAAGCTATACCGCTCAAGGTGAATCTGAGGCTCAGATGATAAAAAATGAGACCGATAAGGAGGTTGCTATAACCATAGCTGAGGCCGAAAAGGATGCGGAAACTATTATCGCAGAGGGTGAAGCAGAATATATGCGAATCCTTTCGGAAGCATATAACGATCCGGATAAGGCTGATTTTTATAATTATATAAGAGGTCTTGACGCATTGAAAGCTTCATTACGAGGCAATAACAATACACTTATACTTGACAAAGACTCTGAACTTGTAAAGATACTTTACGGTATAGAATAGATCGGGTTGGTTATATAACATGATATAAAAAATAAGGAGCACCGAAAAGTTGCTAAGCAAATCGTGAGCGATAGCGAGATTTGCGTGTAACTGTTTCGATGCTCCTTATTTTTATACCGCTATATAACCAACATACTTCGCATGTCACATTTTGTCTTTGCTGGATAACATTTTCGTAAAATGTTATCATTCTTAACATAAATGTTAATTTTGGTATATTGACGTTACATTTTATGAGTGATTTAATATATACGAGGTGATGAAATGGATATTCAATATAATGATTTGATGGGAATTCAATATAGTAATTTAAAGGTTTACAGAAAGCAAAACGGTTATTCACAGGAAGAGATAGCTGAAAAGCTTGGTGTATCACGTCAGGCGGTTGCAAAGTGGGAAAAGGGTGAGTCACTTCCGGATATTGAAAGCTGTATGAAGCTGGCTGACTTGTATAAAACAACCATTGATACGCTTGTGCGAAATCTTACTGCAAAAGAGGATATCGGTGACGGAAAACATGTTTTCGGCTTATGTAAGGTCAATGAAAAAGGTCAGATAACACTTCCTGCAAACTGCAGAAAAATTTTTGATATCAATCCGGGAGATGCTATTTTGGTGCTTGGTGATGAAGGAAAAGGTATCGCGCTTGTAAATATGAAAAATCCAATTGAAAACTTTAATTAATATGTGAGGTATATTATGAACGCTATTGAAACAAAGGATTTAACAAAAAAGTACAAAACCAAAACAGCTGTCGATGCACTTAATCTTACCGTAAATGAAGGTGAACTTTTTTCATTGCTCGGTGTAAACGGTGCAGGTAAAACCACTACAATAAGGATGCTTTCCTGCCTTTCCACTCCAACATCGGGGGAAGCATATGTCAACGGAAAAAGCTGTAAGGACGAAAAGGATGAAATAAAAAAAATAATAGGAATCTCCCCACAGGATACAGCAGTTGCAGACAATCTTACAGTACGCGAAAACCTCGATTTTATGGCTTCCGTTTATTACACGGATAAGGCTGTTATCAATGAAAAGGTTGAGGATATTATCAGGATATTTAACCTCTCGGAGGTAGAAAACCAAAAAGCAAAAACTTTGTCGGGTGGTTGGAAACGTAAGCTTTCCATAGCTATGGCTTTAATCAGTGAGCCAAAGGTTTTATTTTTAGATGAGCCGACACTCGGACTTGATGTTCTTGCAAGAAGAGAGCTTTGGCATGCCATAGAGAGCTTGAAAGGCAAAATGACCATCATACTTACCACTCACTATATGGAAGAGGCAGAGCATCTGTCAGACCGTATCGCTATTATGATATCAGGAAAAATTAAAGCCTGTGGTACGGTAGCGGATTTGGAAGAATTATCCGGTAAGAAAGGGCTTGAAGAGGCCTTTGTTGCAATAGCCGAAAGGGGGATGTCAGAAGATGAATAAGATAAAAGCATTTTCAACAAGGAACAGAAAGGAAATACTCCGTGACCCGTTAAGCTATATCTTTTGTCTCGCATTTCCTTTGGTTATGCTCATAATAATGACAGTTGTAAATTCAAGTATTCCAAAGCAGGCAGGTATGACAGTTTTTCGTATAGATAATCTTTCCGCCGGAATTGCTGTATTTGGACAGACCTTTGTTATGCTCTTTACTGCTCTTACAGTAACTAAGGATAGGTCAGGCTCATTTTTGGTAAGAATGTATGCAACACCTATGAAATCTACTGACTTTACTATAGGTTATATACTTCCTATGATTATAATCAGCTTTTTTCAAAGTGTAATTATATACATAGCTTCATTTATAATATCCATAATAACAGATGTAGATTTAAATATTGGAGGAATGATTTTATCAATCATAACACTCATACCATCTGCCATAATGTTTATATGCTTTGGACTATTGTTTGGTACGTTGTTCAACGAAAAATCAGCACCGGGTTTATGTTCGATAATTATTTCATTAAGCAGCTTTTTAGGATGTATATTTTTTGATGCCGATGCAACAGGCGGAGCCATGCTAAAGATTTGTAAAGCACTTCCGTTTTACTACTGCACCAAGTCGGCACGTTCCTGTGTAAAGCTTGATTTTTCAAGTAGTACATTTATAGTTCCGTTCATAATAGTAATTGCATGTGCGGTGATACTCGGCATATTATCATCCACAGTATTCAAATCAAAAATGAAAGCAGATTTATCATAAATTGTAACACGGGCGTGAGCCTTGTCACATCTAAACTAACGATTTCAGTTAGAATAAAATAAGAAGGTGTATATAAAAGCTAACCATCAATTTGCTAAATCAAAGCACTCAAATTCTTTATAGGTGCTAAAAATCGAAAACTCACTTTGCTCAAACAGTTCGATTTTTTTAACGCACCATATAAAGAATTTTCGCTTTTGATTTTACGCAAATCGGGTTAAATGCTCTTATATACACCTTCTTATTTTTTTAACTTGAAATCGTTCAATATATGATATAAAAAGGTATGTGACAAGGCTCACGCCCATGTTATATTTCTATGTTTTTCAGTATGTTTAAGCTGTCATTTGATAACAGATTAATATTATTTTTAGTGTAGCTTAAATTGTTGTAGAGATATGAGCTCATGTAGTCGTTATCGTCAGTAGAACTGTCTGTATCTCCAAGCTTTGCAATTATATCAAGCATATTCTCATAGAAGCTTATAAGCAAGTCGTATTCGGAGTAGGATAGCAGGCTGTTTAGGCTGTTGCCGGTTCTGTAGTCGTATATGTTAGTTGTCGCGGTTTCGCCTGTCTTTGCAAGTACAGCGGAAGCTGCAGCTTCCGTTGATGAAAGGTTACTGTATGCGTATGGATTAACTGCTCCTGCCTGCGTGTTGCCTGATGCAGACTTGTTATTGCTGCTATCAGTGCTTAAACCGATGTTTGATGAATTTGAATTGTTTGTTGCACCGGCTGCGTTGGCTGAAGCTGTTGTATTGGCTATGTTAGCAGTATCCGGAGCACCGGCTGTATTTACAGTGTATGTTACATCGGGAACATTTTGTGCTATACCGGAATCCAGAGTGTCATATATTTTTGAAATGTAATTATTGACGCTGGCAAGTGGAGGTATTCCTCCGTATTTTGCAACAGTTCCTGTTCCGGCAGCATAAGCGGCAATCATAAGAGAAGTATTGCCGTCATATAAATTGGATAAATAATTTAAAAGCTTTGCGCCGCCCATAATGTTTTGGTATGGGTCGTAGGCATCTTCAACACCCATAGCCTTTGCGGTACCCGGCATAAGCTGCATGATACCCATGGCTCCTGCTGAAGAGGTTACACCCGGCTGAAAGCGTGATTCATTGTAAGCGATTGCCTTAAGTAAATCCTCGGAAATCCCGTAGGTCTCTGACGCTTCTTTAAATATAGCTTCAAGATTATAGGTCTTTTCGTTTGTATTATAATTTGCATTTTCTTCTTCAAGTATTTTTTCAAATTCGCTGTTTTTAACATCAGATGTCTGTGCAACGTTTGTCTGATTGTTGATGGGAACAGCTTCATTTACATATCCCAAACCTTCTATAAAAAGCATAATATCGCTCCTTTTATCTCAAATAAGTACATATTTTCTTTCTTGTGATTTCATACATCACATCATAACACATTTCTCATATTTTATCTATCGACATTTAACAAGAATATCGTAACTAAAAGGATATATTTGGATAAAATTACTATTGTTAGCTACAACTAACTATGCTATAATTTCAGCCTGTAAAGGTTTATTATTTGGGAGGATGCATATGGATAAAGGATTTATAGAGTTTAAAAATGTATTTAAAAAGTATGGTAAAGGTGAGGCAGAACAGATAGCTGCAAGAGATGTAAGCTTTACCATAGATAAAGGAGAATTTGTGGTTGTACTCGGACCTTCTGGTGCGGGTAAGTCAACAGTTCTTAATATACTTGGTGGTATGGACAGCCCTACTGAGGGAGATGTATTTGTTGACGGCGTTAATATTGCCAAGCTTAAGAGAAAGGAGCTTTCCGATTATCGTGCGAATTCGGTAGGTTTTATATTCCAGTTTTATAACCTCATACCAAGTCTTACTGCAAAGGAAAATGTTGCGCTTACAAAGAGTATTGTAAAGGATGCGCTTGATCCGGTTAAGATGCTTGAGGAAGTCGGACTTTCAGAGCACGTAAATAAGTTTCCTTCACAGATGTCCGGTGGTGAGCAACAAAGAGTTTCGATTGCACGAGCTCTTTCCAAGAACCCTAAGCTTATACTCGGTGATGAGCCGACAGGTGCGCTTGATTCGGAAACCGGTGTTATGGTGCTTGATTTGATACAGCGTATGGCTCATGAAAAGGGTAATACGGTTATCTTGGTAACACACAATGCTGACATAGCACAGTGTGCCGATAAGGTTATCCGTATGAGAAGCGGTAAGATAAGGGAGATTAAGATAAATGAAAATCCGGTTCCTGTTAAGGAGGTTGAGTGGTAATGCTTGTAAAAAAGATGCTACGCGATATTACAAAAAATATCGGACAGTTTATATCGGTTCTCCTTCTTTCAGTGCTTGCGCTCGTTACATTTTCAGCGTTTAAGAGTGAAGCTTCAGGCGGACTTAGAAGAATGGAAAAGCTGGGTGATGAGTTTAGTCGTGCGGATGGCTGGATATACGGAGAAGGCTTTACGGAGGATGAGCTTGATGCAGTTAAAGCACTTTCCGATGTTAAGGATGCCCAGCTAAGAACCGAGCTTTCGGGTGAGACAGTGGAATTTGATCAGGCACAGGTTATTCTTTACCTTGAGGATGAAAATGTAGTCTCAAAGCCGTATCTTGTGGAGGGTAAAGATTTTGATCCAAAGGATAAGGACAGTGTATGGATAAATAAGCAGTTTGCAACTGCCTGGGACATAGAGCTTGGTGACAGCATCGAGATAAACGTGATGGGCTTTAAGATAAAGAAAAAGGTTGCCGGCTTTATCTATTCGCTTGAGCATATATACATAAAGGCTGACAAGGACATGGATACGGATTATAAGAATATCGTATATATGTATATGTCTTATGAAGCCGCACCTGAGTTTTCTTTCATAAAACCTACTCAGATTATATTTACAACAGATGTCGATAATGTAAAGAGTCTTGACAGTAAGATTTCGGAAGCACTTGACGGCAACTATTCGGTGCTTATCGATGATGATTCCATATTTGGCATAAAAAGTTATGTAAGCGAGATGAATCAGCATAATGCCTTTTCGTATGTTTTTGCAGGTATATTTGTGGTTGTAAGTATATTTATCATAATGACAACCATGAGAAGAATCATAGAGGCCCAGAGAACCCAGATAGGTACCATGAGTGCTCTTGGAGTAAAGCCTTGGAAGATAGCGCTTCATTATTCCTCATACAGCTTTGTACCTTCACTTGTCGGTTCATTTATAGGTATATACCTTGGAATGTTTGCGATTAGAAAGCTTATGTTTGTACTTAAAAAGTTTTATACTCTGCCGGGCTGGAAGCCTGAATTTTTACCGGAGTTTTATATATGTGCGCTTGTGGTTGTGTTTGCATGTATGCTTTCCTCATACTTAAGCTGCAAAAAGCTCCTTCGTATAGAGCCTGCGGCTGCTTTAAGACCGGCACCGCCTAAATCAGGTAAAAATACTATATTTGAAAAGCTTCCGTTTTGGAACAAGCTTAGCTTTACAAGTACATATAACTTAAGAGATATATCTCGTTCAAAGCTTCGTACCGCTATGTGTCTCATAGGACTTTTCTTTGGAACGGCATTTGCGCTTTCGGCATTTTTCTGTGGTACGACCATGACCAAGATGAAGGAGTGGAGTATGGAAAAGGTGTCGGATTATAATTTCCAGATAGCCTTTCAGGGGAATGTTGATGTAAAAGCAGCAGATGAGCTTTCGGAAAAATATGACGGTGAGCTTATCATGATGACACAGATTGAGATAGCAAAGAAAAAGGAAGCATCGTCCGATGATCGTGACGCCTGCAGTCTTGTGGTTACAGAAGGAAAGGACCTGTATGGTCTTACGGATAAGGATATTAATCCTATAAGCCTAAAACCGGGGTCTGTTGCGCTTACAAGAAAGCTTGCAAAAAAATATGATCTTTCTGAGGGAGATACCGTATATTGGCATATATACGGAGAAAATACCTGGTATGAGTCCAAGGTAGGCATTATCAATCGTAATTTTAATGTTCAGGGCATAACTATGCTAAGGGAAGATTTTGAGAAGCTTGAAAATGTATCCTATCATCCGAACCAGCTTGTTACCAATATGGAGGTTGATAAGGATGAGGTACTCAAAAATGATTTTGTAACCTCAGCTTATTCAAAGGAGGAAATGATAGAAAACTTTGACTCCGCATGGGAGGCTATGGATGCGCTTATCGCCGTATTTGCTCTATTTGCGGTTATGTTTATCGTAATTGTTTTATATAATGCCGGAAATCTTTCTTTCAATGAAAGAAAGAGAGAGCTTGCTACACTGCGAGTGCTCGGACTTTCGGATAAGAAGATTGCAAATCTTATGACTGTGCAAAATTTATGGCTTACGATTTTTGGTGTAATTGTCGGTACTCCAATAGGAAAGGCAATGATAACCGCTATGATGGATACCAATGGCGAGCAGTATGATTATGCTATATTTACGAAGCCGATGGATTATATAAAATCATATCTTTTGGTATTTATAACATCAATTGTAACAAGTCTTTTGTTTACAGGAAGAATCAAAAAACTTGATATGGTAAGTCAGTTGAAGGCTAACGAGTAATCTTCGAAAGATGGTTATAATCAATTATTAGATTTGAATACTGATAAAAAATATAGAGTGCTGATAAATAATAATTGATTTTATCAGCACTTTAATGTATTATATTATATTGGTTGTCATATATTTTTATTATTTGACAAACAATTATATGTGGAGGTAGCACAATATGGTTCAAGCAGTAGTCGGAGCTAATTGGGGCGACGAAGGAAAAGGTAAGATAACTGATATGCTGGCTGAAAATGCTGATATAATCGTCAGATTTCAGGGTGGTGCAAATGCAGGTCATACAATTGTAAATAATTACGGTAAATTTGCACTTCATACATTGCCATCAGGCGTTTTTTATGATCACACAACAAGTATAATAGGAAATGGTGTCGCACTTAATATTCCTGTTTTGTTTAAAGAGATAAAGTCTATAACAGATAAAAATGTACCTATGCCTAAGATACTTGTATCAGACAGGGCACAGATGGTTATGCCTTATCATATTTTATTTGATCAGTATGAGGAGGAGAGACTTGCAGGTAAGTCCTTTGGTTCTACCAAGTCGGGAATAGCTCCATTTTATTCGGATAAATATGCAAAGGTTGGTTTTCAGGTAAGTGAGCTTTTTGACGAGGCTGCACTTCGTGAAAAGATTGAAAGAGTTATAGTTCAGAAAAATATTTTACTTGAACATCTTTATCATAAACCGCTTATTGATGCGGATGAGACATTTAATACTCTTATGGAATATAAGAAGATGGTTGAGCCTTATGTATGTGATGTATCCGCATTTTTATGGGATGCAATTAAGGAGGGTAAGAATATTCTTCTTGAAGGTCAGCTTGGCTCCTTGAAGGATCCTGACCATGGTATCTATCCTATGGTTACTTCTTCATCAACGCTTGCTGCATATGGCGCAATCGGAGCAGGTATTCCACCATACGAGATTAAGAAGATTGTAACTGTTGTAAAGGCTTATTCAAGTGCAGTCGGAGCAGGTGCATTTGTAAGTGAGATTTTCGGTGATGAGGCAGATGAATTAAGAAGACGCGGCGGAGACGGCGGAGAGTTCGGTGCAACCACAGGCCGCCCAAGACGTATGGGATGGTTTGACTGTGTAGCAACCAAGTACGGATGTCGTATCCAGGGTACTACAGATGTTGCATTTACCGTTTTGGATGTGCTTGGTTATCTGGATGAGATTCCTGTATGTGTAGGTTATGAAATTGATGGTGAGGTAACAACTGATTTCCCAACCACTACAAAGCTTGAAAAAGCTAAGCCGGTATTAAAAACTTTACCGGGCTGGAAGGAAGATATAAGAGGTATCAAGGAATACGACAAGCTTCCGCAAAATTGCCGCAAGTACATAGAATTCATAGAAGAACAAATCGGCTTCCCAATTACCATGGTATCCAACGGACCAAAGCGTGAGGATATCATAATACGTAATAAGTAGGGAATTATTCGGTTATATAGGATGGTATAGAAATGAGAGACGCTGAAATAGCTACACGCAAAGCTAGCTGGCGCTAATGCTTTGCTTAGTACCTTTTCAACGTCTCTCATTTTATACCCCTATATAACCGACATGCTTCGCATGGTATTTATTACATAAGATTATTTATATTATTTATATTATTACGTTTATGATTGCCTCAAGGGCTGCGCGTGGTACAACATTACACATAAACGATTATATATTTTACGATTATGATTTCCCTGTAATGTGAGAGGGGATGGATTACAGGGTTTGGTCGCTGTCGCTTGGGACATATCGGGCAATGTCTTGGATTTCACAAGATAAGATACGACACAAATCGTTTAGTGTTGTTGTGTTTAGGGGCATATTTTTTCTAAGTTTTTGAATTGTTGCACTTGATATTTTATACTTTGAAATAAGTGTATAGGTTGACTCGCCGGAGTTTTCCAATGTTTTCCAAAAAGGATCATAATTTATCATATCTAATTACCATTGTTTTATAATATGTTTGTGATAATGCAATAAACATTTTATCATTTTTATATTGGTTTAAGTTTACATGATAATTATAATGTGTAGTTAAGAACTTGACTATAGTTGCGAAAATGACTATATAAATTATTTCAAAATATATTGATTTTATTTAATCAAACCACATCTGCATTTTAATTGTGTCATACGCTTCGTATTGAGATTTCACCGGAATTAAGCAAGGAGAGTTTTCCCGAGGAATCACGACAGATGAGAGAACCATCCGGTGCGATGCCCATGCAGTGGTATATTGGAAGATTGAATTCTTGCAGCTTATATGTGTTATCGAGTCTGCTTGTAAGCTCGTAAGGTATAACATATATGTCACTATCGTAGCTTATGAGTTTACTGTTATAGTCATTTATTATACTTTTTAAATCCTTTTCCGTAAGGAAAGAATAATATAGGACATTAAACTCTTTCAAGATATTTTCAATTAATATTTCACGCACATATTCTTTACCGCTTTCAAGGTAAAGAGATGTTGCGATATCAGATAAACTTTCATTAAAGGCTTTGTTATTTACATTTATTCCTATTCCGATTATTATAAAGTCTTCACATTTTTCTGTTAGTATGCCTGTGATTTTTTTACCATTTATCAGAAGGTCGTTTGGCCATTTGATATTAGTGTCAATCTGATAGTATTTTTTTAGGGCACGGGATATAGCTAGTGCACTGAGGAGAGTAATCATTGATACATGGTTTTCATCAATATCGGGCTTTAATAACAGGCTCATATATATTCCTTCACCTGATGGAGAAGAAAAGCTTCTGCCGATTCGACCTCTTCCGGCAGTTTGACAATCTGATATAACGAGCGTTCCGTCCACGCAGCCTTTTTTTCCGAAATCTTTTGCACGATTATTTGTGGAGTCTGTTTCGTCATATACAATTACATTGTTTATAATTGGTATTTTATAAATTGAACTTGTAAATGTCATTTTTAATCCTCTTTTATTTCAGTGTTTTTTGTGTCTTCGTCATTGTCTGATGTTTTTTCTGAAATGTCTTTGGCAACATCTTCGACAGCGTCATTTGTTCTGTCTTTTTTATCTTTTATATATATCACATCATCTTCATCATGCTTGATTCTTTCATTTACAAAATCATAGACTTTTTCACAAAATTCGCGTTTATTGGTAAATGGAATGGTGTAGATATCTTTTTTTGCTTTGATATTTAAAATATAATAGATCAGTGATTCATCCGGTATGATCATCGTGATAAATTCGATATCATCAAATGTGTACATGGATTCGCCGTATCTGTGCTTTACCAGCATACCTTCTTCTGAAAATTTGTAGGTTATATCATATGCCTGACGTCTAAAAGACATTATGAAAAGATATAGTCCATAAGAGCCAAGCATAACTGCAAATACCATAGTAAGCATAGGATGCTTTGATAGGTTTTTAAAAAGTGTAAAGCATTGTAGTAATGCAATAATTGTAAAAATCAGTCCTAGTATTCTATATGAAATTCTATTTGCTTTTCTTTTTTTAACATCATATGTAAAGGTCATAGTATGCCTCCAAATTTTTGTGATTTATTTTGCTTTTGGTAAAAGCATAATTTTTATTGGCAATAAGTATATATTTTTATCTTCAAACATAATAAGAATATCGATTGATAATAAGTATATAGTTTATTTGTTTATTAATCAAGAAATTTATCAAGAAATTATTTGGAAAAATAACATATTTGTGCTACAATAGGAAAAGATTTTTTAATGGAGGACAATAAGATGGAAAAAATTAAGATGACAACTCCGTTAGTCGAAATGGACGGAGATGAGATGACGAGAATATTATGGAAGATGATTAAGGATGAATTGCTTTATCCTTTTATAGATTTAAAGACTGAATATTATGATTTAGGTCTTGAGTATAGAAATGAAACTGATGATAAGGTTACCTTTGATTCTGCCTATGCAACTCAGAAATACGGAGTTGCCGTAAAATGTGCCACTATCACTCCAAATGCTGCCCGTATGACAGAATATGATTTAAAGCAGATGTGGAAGAGTCCAAACGGTACGATAAGAGCTATTCTTGATGGTACTGTTTTCAGAACTCCTATCATTGTTAAGGGTATCGAGCCTTGTGTTAAAAACTGGAAAAAGCCTATCACTATAGCAAGACATGCCTATGGTGATGTATATAAAGCATCTGAGATGAAGATACCGGGAGCAGGTAAAGCGGAGCTTGTATTTACAGCAGAGGATGGTACCGAAACAAGAGAACTTATACATGAGTTTAAGAGCGAAGGAATTATACAGGGTATGCATAATATCAATAATTCTATCGAAAGCTTTGCAAGAAGCTGCTTTAACTATGCGCTTGATACAAAGCAGACACTCTGGTTTGCTACTAAGGATACCATTTCAAAGAAATATGACCATACCTTTAAGGATATCTTCCAAGAGATATTTGATGCAGAGTATAAGGCTAAATTCGATGAGACAGGTATAGAATATTTCTATACGCTTATCGATGATGCGGTTGCAAGAGTTATGAAGTCAGAGGGTGGATACATATGGGCATGTAAGAACTATGACGGTGATGTTATGAGTGATATGATTTCATCCGCATTTGGTTCACTTGCGATGATGACTTCGGTACTTGTATCACCGGATGGAAAATATGAATATGAGGCTGCGCACGGAACTGTTCAAAGACATTATTATAAGCATCTTAAGGGCGAAGAAACCTCAACAAATTCTGTAGCTACTATATATGCTTGGACAGGAGCTTTAAGAAAAAGAGGAGAACTTGATAACATCCCTGAGCTTATGGCTTTTGCTGATAAGCTTGAGGAGGCAACCATCAAGACTATTGAGGGTGGAGAGATGACTAAGGATTTGGCACTTATAACTACTCTTAGTGATGTTAAAGTTTTAAACAGTGAGGAGTTTATCAAGGCTATCAGAAGAAATCTTGAAGAGATGTTATAATTTTAGTCTTGATACATCGGTATTGATAAATGATATTTTAGTAAGAGTGCACCTTAAAATCGGTACACTCTTACTTATTCTTTAACAGGGAGAATAATAATGAATATATGGAGTGTTCTTGGTATTGAAGAAACCAGGGATAAGGAACTGCTTAAAACTGCATATAGAGAAAAGCTTAAGAGTGTAAATCCTGAAGACGACCAGCAAGGGTTTATGCGTCTTAGAGAGGCGTATGAGGAGGCTTTAAAGCTTGCCGATTATGATGATTTAGAAGATTCTTTGGATTTTGAAAGCAATGATGAGTTGCCGTTTCCCGTTAAGGATGAGCTAAAGGACATTTATTTTGAATTAGATGATTTGTATAAGGATTATCAAAGAAGGATAGATGAAGAAAACTGGATAGAGATTTTTAACAGGGATGAGTTCGTTTCGCTCGACAGTTCATCTGATGCTTTTGAAATGTTAATCAGATTTCTTATGATTAACTTCCTTCTTCCGCATAACATATGGAAGATAGTAGTAGATACATTTGATATTAAGAAAAGAAAAAGTGAATTAAGTGAAAAATACCCAAAGGATTTTTTGGATTTCGTAATTGATAATTCTGAAAATATTGATATATTTAATTACTATCTTTTTGACTTTGATGTAGATAATGAAAAAGTTGATGAGTTTATTAAAAAATATCTTACCATGAACACCGCTATCAGAAGAAATGATTTAGATGAA
Organism: Lachnospiraceae bacterium; assembly: GCA_017469405.1. Taxonomy (GTDB): domain Bacteria; phylum Bacillota; class Clostridia; order Lachnospirales; family Lachnospiraceae; genus Coprococcus_C. The sequence goes on from JAFUGL010000108.1 coordinate 31,803, forward strand.
GCAAAAGGGTTTATGGAAGAACTTGAAGACATGGATTTATACCATCCGTATATTGAACTTTCAAAGATAAGAATAAAGCTTCATGAAGAAGATGCATTAAATCATGATGATCTTTATGAAAAGGCTAAAGTTTTATATGATGAGTGTCCGGATGATTTTAATGTGACAAGTCTTTGTGGTGATTTGGCACTTATGAAAAAAAAGACTGAAGATGCAAAAATCTATTATGATGAATTAAAGGCCATGGAACCGGATAGTTTTGCGGTAAAGGTTAAGTTCGCTGATTTATCTTATTTTCAAGGCGACTATGAGGCATCAAGAGATGCTTATATGGAGCTTTTAAGGGAAAATAATTATGACAATAATATAAGAGCCGGTCTGCTTAGGGCAAATCTTTCTTTAATTGAAGAAAACAAAAAGAAACTTTTGGATGAACCGGATAATGCAGGGATTAAGATAGAACTTGCTTGGAGTTATTATCAAAGCTATAAGTTTGAAGATGCTGTAAATGTTTTGGAAGATTTTTTGCCGGATGCTGAAAAAAGCTTTGAGTATTATAATGTAAAAGGAAGAGCGTATCTTTGCCTGCTTGATTATAAGAATGCATTCAATTGTTTTTATAGATGGAAAGAAGCAATAGAATCATTGCCTAAAGATGTGGACGATGAGGATATCAGAAAAAAAAGAAAGAGACTTCCTTACGTTAACTTTTTGATAGGCGATTGTTATTTAAAGCTCAAAAAATATGATAAAGCTGAACTTTTAATTAACATGGCACTTAGTGTTCCGCATGATGAGATAGTTCTTTCTTATGAAGCATTATGTGAACTTAAATATGAAACAGAACAATATGGTGAATGTATAAAAGCTTGTGAGAAACTCCTTGATTATGGAGAAAACAATTACGTGGCATATAATTATATGGCTAAATCTTGTTTTAAGCTCAATTATATCAAGGAAGCTGTTGATGCTTGTGAAAATGCTATAAATGTATATCCTTACGCTGCGGATCCATATGCTCTTGAGGTAGATATTTTCCTTGAAATCGGACAAATAGATACAGCATATAAAATAATTGAAAGATATAAGCAGTTCGATTTTGAAAGTGATCAGATAGAATTAAAGAGAGCACAGATATTAATTAAAGAAGATAAGATTGATATTGCATATAATGTACTGATTGATATATTTATAAATTCCAAAAAAAGAGAATCTGATCTGGAGTCCTTTGAGGAGGTTTATTCGCTTGTTGCACTTTGTTGTGAAAATTTGGGCAGGCCGAATCAGGCATTGAGATACTTAAATAAACTGCTTGAAATAAATCCCAATCATAAAACGGCATATGGTCGAAAAGGACTTATACAAAAAGCAGGAAAGCAATATAAACAGGCTTTAATAAACTTTGATAAACAGATTCAAATTAATCCGCATCCATATTTTTATTACCAAAAAGCTACAGTTTACAGAAAGCTAAAGGAATACGATAAGGCAATAGAATATTATAGGAAAGCTGCCAAAGGTGAAAAGGATAATGCATATATATATAAAGAACTTGCATATTTGTATGAATATTTAAGACAATATGAAAATGTTATTCATGCAGTTGATAAAGCATTATATACGGTAAGTGATAATTCTGTTTTGGCAGAGTTTTATATAATAAAAGGAAGAAATCTTCAGACGCTGCTTCGGTATGGTGAGGCAAAAGCTTTGTATGAGGAGTATAAGGAGAAAATCGGAATAGATTATGATTATATCTACGATTACTCTGTACTGCTTCAAAGGACTAATAAAATTGATGAGGCAGTTAATCTTATAAAGGACAATCTTATATATATAAAAGAAGAGAAAGATGAAATAAGCCTCTTAAGACAGCTTTGCTCTATATATGGGGACGAAGGCTATATCAATCTTGCAAATGAAACATTTAGAATAATAATAAGCAAGTCACCCGATGATGTGGAAGCGTATAGTATAATGGGAGATAATTTCCGCGAAAATGGACTTTATAATGAGGCGATTGATTGTTATTTAAACGCAATTAGACTTGACTTTAACTGAACTAAAAATTATTATAGTAATTTAGTAGAATGTATGATTGGAAGAAAAAATGTTTCAAAGGCAAGTGTAAAAGAATATACGCAAAAGGCAATTGCAAAGGGGGCAGATGCCAAGACGGTAATTGATTATATCATGTTGGCAAGAATCTATAGGATTACAAAAAAATATAAGTTTGCTTTAAATGCTATAGAAACAGCGATAAAAAATGACAGATGCTATGGATGTTTTTATATGAAGTGTCATGATGCGTATTATGAGAAGGGGCGTATACTTGAGGCAATGAAAAAATATTCTGAAGCAAGAGCTTGTTACAGGGCGGCACTTAATTATATAGGACATTCGGTTTTATATGAAGAAAGCATAAAAAGGATTGAAGGTAAATGATAGTAGGAATTGATTTAGGAACGACTAACAGTTTAATTGCATATTTTGAAGGTGAAGAAGCGAAGATAATTCCTAACCGACTTGGAGAAAATCTTACCCCTTCGGTTATCAGTATTGATAAAGACGGTACTGTTTATGTGGGAAAAACCGCTAAGGAAAGAAAGCTTACATATCCTGATCAGTCTGCTGATGTATTTAAAAGAAGCATGGGTACAAATAAGAAATTCAGACTCGGTGAGCGTGAGCTCAGCGCAGAGGAGTTATCAAGTCTTGTGCTTAAGTCACTTAAGGAGGATGCTGAAAGCTACCTTGGCTATGAGGTTAAGGAGGCTGTTATAAGTGTGCCTGCATATTTTAATGATGCCCAGAGAAAGGCTACAAAAAGAGCAGGTGAGATGGCAGGCTTTGTGGTTGAACGTATAGTAAGTGAACCAACGGCAGCAGCTATAGCTTACGGACTCAATAAGAAAAATGCTGATACAAAGTTTATCGTGTTTGACCTTGGTGGCGGTACTTTTGATGTTTCCATACTTGAACTTTATCAAAATATTATGGAGGTAAGAGCGGTAGCCGGCGATAATTTCCTCGGTGGTGAGGATTTTACCGAAATTCTTGTACAGATGTTTTTCAGAGAGAAAAATATCGATCAGGGTGAGCTTGATATAAAGACACTTGCACATGTTAGAAAGCAGGCGGAAGCATGTAAGCTTGGTTTTACCGAAAGCAGAACCTCAACATTAAAATGTAAGATCAAAGATGAGGCATATGAATATGAGATAAATATAGATGATTATGAAAAGAATTGTCAGATTCTTTTAAATAAGATTAAAAAACCGATAGAAAGAAGCTTAAAGGATGCCAATATCAAGCTTAAGGATATTGATGAAGTTATTCTTGTCGGTGGAGCAACCAAACTGCCTATAGTAAGAAAATTTGTCGGCAGATTATTTGGAAGAATACCAAATACCAATATCAACCCTGATGAGGTAGTAGCAGTCGGAGCGGCAACCCAGGCTGCCATGAAGGAAAGAAATGAAGCTGTAAAGGAGATAATTCTTACAGATGTATGTCCTTTTACGCTTGGAACAGAGGTTGTTGTATCAAGAGGCGGCGGAGTCAAGGAGGGAGGACATTATCTTCCTATAATCGAAAGAAATTCCGTTATACCTGTCAGCAGAACCGAAAGACTTTATACCGCAGATGATAATCAGGATATGATAAGGGTTAAGATACTTCAGGGAGAAAGCCGTTTTGCAAGAAATAATGTATATCTTGGAGATATAGAGCTTGTGGTACCGATTGGACCTGCCGGAAAAGAAGCAGTAGATGTCACCTATACATATGATGTCAATTCTATTCTGGAGGTTGAGGTTAAGGTTTTATCAACAAAGCTTTCCAAGAGGATAGTTATAAAAAATGATGATGTAGATATGACGGATGAAGAGATAGATGAAAGACTTGCTTCGCTTGCTGAACTAAAGATACATCCAAGAGAAAAGGAAGAAAATAAACTTCTTTTGCTCCGTGGTGACAGAATGTATGAGGAGGCTACCGGAGATATCCGTAACATCATCGAAAGACATCTGAATAATTTTGAACAAATCCTTGATAAGCAAAATCCTGCAGATATTGAAAGTGCAAGAGAAGAGCTTAAGGAGTTTTTGGATAGTATAGATGAGGATATTTTCTGAAAAGAATCTGAATTGTTCGAAATTGAAATTGTATTACATATATAATATTTGATTTATAAATGATTGCGTAGGAAAACTGTAATTACAAAATGAGTAAAATTGGAAGTTTATATCTTGACATATCATTTTGATTGTGGTATTTTATCATAGTATGTTGAAGAAGCAGAGTATCCACTCTCACCTTAGCGCAAGGGCGACTCGGGTTAATATTTACATTTTTTTGATGTGGTATTTTTATGTGGATAGCTATGCTGTCCACTTTTTTTGACGAATTGTATTAAGAAGTATGTGCATTTATGGAGGTGTTATTATTAGCGAGATATTAATTAACGAACAAATCAGATTCAAAGAGGTCAGAGTGGTAAGTGAGGAAGGCGAGCAGCTTGGCATAATGTCATCCAAGGAAGCACAAAAAATCGCTGAGGATGAAGGAGTAGATTTAATTCTTATAGCTCCGACAGCCAAACCACCGGTTGTAAGAATTCAGGATTTTGGAAAGTATCGTTATGAACTTGCAAGACGTGAGAAGGAAGCAAAAAAGAAGCAGAAGACTATTGATATCAAAGAGGTAAGACTTTCACCAAACATTGATACCAATGACCTTAATACCAAGGTCAACATGGCAAGAAAATTCTTGACCAAAGGTGATAAGGTTAAAGTAACACTTCGTTTCAGAGGACGTGAGCTTGCTCATGTTAACTCCAGCAAGGCAATTCTTGATCAGTTTGCCGAAATGCTTTCAGATGTAGCGGTTGTTGATAAGCCTGCTAAGTTTGAAGGCCGTAGTATGATAATGTTTTTAGCTGAAAAACGTTAATTTTATAATATATAGTTATTTTAAGGAGGAATAAAAATGCCAAAGTTAAAGACAAAGAAAGCAGCTGCAAAGCGCTTTAAGAAGACAGGAACAGGTGAATTAAAGAGAAATAAAGCTTACAAGAGTCATATTCTCACTAAGAAGACTACTAAGAGAAAGAGAAATCTTAGAAAAGCAACCATGACTGATAAGACTAACAGTAAGGTTATGAAGCAGATATTACCATATTTATAGGATTAGGAGGAATAGACTAATGGCAAGAATTAAAGGCGGCGTAGGCGCTAAGAAAAGACATAACAGAGTTTTAAAGCTCGCTAAAGGATATAAGGGAGCAAGATCAAAGCAGTACAGAGTAGCAAAGCAGTCAGTTATGAGAGCACTTGCTACATCATATGCAGGTAGAAAAGAGAGAAAGAGACAGTTCAGACAGCTTTGGATAGCTCGTATCAATGCAGCTGCAAGAATTAATGGACTTTCATACAGCAAATTTATGTATGGTTTAAAGCTCGCTGAGGTTGATCTTAACAGAAAGATGCTTTCAGAGATGGCTATAAGTGATCCTGAAGGATTTGCAAAGCTTGTTGAGATAGCAAAGTCAAAGCTTGCTTAATTTTCAGTTGAATTGTTCGAAATTGGGAACTTAAGAAAAAAAGTTATTGACATTTTAATTTAAAAATGTTAACATATCACTTGCGTTGATTAAACAGCGCAAGTCAAATGCGGGAGTGCTGGAATTGGCAGACAGGCTAGACTAAGGATCTAGTGATGGCAACGTCGTGTGGGTTCAAGTCCCATCTCCCGCATTAAAAAAAGGTACATCTTATAAGATGTACCTTTTTTTAATGCGGGTCGACCTTGAACCAGGGTTCAAGGTTTTTATAATATGACTAAAGTCATGTTGAAATACTATCTTTTTTCACTACAATTCTTTTTTTCAAGCTGATAAGATAATACCATCGGAAAAGATAACAGGATATGGAATACATTTAATGAATGGAGAGGATGTTATGGATACGATTCTTAAAACAATTGACCTTACCAAGAAGTATGATGGCAGAACAGTGGTTGATAATCTGAATATCGAGATAAAGAAGGGCGAGATTTTCGGACTTTTGGGGCCTAACGGTGCGGGTAAGAGTACCACAATGAATATGATATGCAATATCGTTAAGCCGGATTACGGAACGGTGGAATTTATGGGTAAGGATTTTCGGAAGAATAAGAAGGAGCTTAGCAAAAGACTTGGATATATACCACAGAATCTTGCTATACACGGAAGTCTTAAGGCTTGGGAAAATGTAGAGCTTTTCACCTCTCTTTACGGGATAAAGGGTGAAGAGTTAAAGGATAGAATTGATGAGTCTTTGGAATATGTGGGACTTTCAGAAAGAAGAAATGATTATGCCAAAAATTTTTCCGGAGGTATGAAAAGAAGGCTTAATATAGCTTGTGCCATAGGACATCATCCGGATTTGCTCATCTTTGACGAACCAACAGTAGGTATCGATCCGCAGTCCAGAAATTTTATCTTAGATAAGATAAAGGAATCCAATAAAAACGGAACAACTGTTATATATACAAGTCATTATATGGAAGAGGTTGAGGCGATATGCAGCCGCATAGCAATTATGGATAATGGAAGAGTGATTGCAAGCGGAACAAGCGAGGAGTTAAAGAAACTTGTGGTTGATGATGTTGAGTCCATAACACTTGAGGAAGTGTTCCTTACCATTACAGGAAAGAAATTGAGGGATTATTAAATGATACGATATCTTATTAAAAATAATTTCAAAATAATGATGCGAAGCGGTGTAAATATTCTTCTTTACATCGTATGTCCTGTGCTTGTTTCAGCGGTATTGATAAGTGCTTTCTCATCACTTATGGAAAACTACAAGCCGGATGAGGACTTTATGGCAGAGTTCGGAGCTATTGAAACCAACTTTGCAGATTCAATCAACGAAGACCAGGCTAAAGATAATGACCAAACAAACGGTATGACAAACTCATTTAATATAGCTGCTATCAACATCGAACATCCCTACTTTGTACCGGCTATTGATTCGACAGATTACTATGGGATAATTGAGGTAGTGTACTTCGGATGGTGCGCCATAGTATGTATATCCGGTCTTTTATCAAGTGAGAAAAAGAACAGGATAAATGATAAGCTTTACGTTTCCAATCTGTCGGTAACTCAAATTTATCTTGCCAGACTCATACCGCTTTCTATTACCTGTGCATTAGGTGTTTCAATTGCGGCGGTTATAGGCATGGTATTTATGGGAGTTCATTGGGGCAATCTGCTTTTGTCCGCAATCGTGGTAATTCTAATGATATTTGCTGCGTCGGCATTTGAAATGATGTTATATGAGATAACAAACAGTATGCTGGTTACTATTATTGTTTCCTTTGCCATAGTCTGGATTTGGGGTTTTTTTGGAGGAAGCTTCGAGACCTATATGTTTTCACCGCATTCCATGACACTTAAAAATATTGATCCGGTATATCACGGAAACCGGGCACTCGTGGAGCTTTCATGTATGGGACACAGCGACTACGTATTAAGCTCGGTTATATATTCGGTGATTATGATAGTTGTTTGTTCATTGATAGCGATATTTGCAGGAAATGTCAGAAGGAGGAAGGGTGCATGAGTACGATTATTAAGTCAACTTTAAAGCTTACACTTAGAAATAAGGGCTTCTGGTTTTTCCTTATAATAACACCTTTGCTATCGGTACTTATTTTAAATATTAATCAGGAAAATAATCTTGCATATTATTCTAAGGATGATGCACCTCATATCAGTGAGCTTTCGAATTTAGACGATAAGGTCGCCTACTATCGTGGCGGAGGAGAGTATGTTATCAAGGTCTATGATGCGTGTCAGAGTGAGCTTTCCGAATATCTGCTTAATAAACTTGCTGAAAATAATATGTTTAAGGTCTGCAGAGTAAAGGCAGATGGTCTTACCAAAGAAGAGGCTTGCATATGTGTGGAAAATGATGGTATAAATGACAGAATGGGTGCCGCCATATATCTCGATAAAAACTTTGATAAAAAGGCATCTGATAACGAAGACAATGCACTTACTATTTACATCTTATCCGATGATGAAAGAGAGAAACTTTTAATATACGAGGTTGGACAGTGTCTTGGAAGGATACAGGCTGCCGCAGCTATGGGAAAAGAAGAAACCATAATGCAAGCTCTTAAGGAAATGGATGCAGCACTTCCAAAGGAAGAAGTTTCTCTGCCAAAGGATGAATCAGGTAACGGACTTACTACACGTCAGCTTACTCAAAAAACATTGGTGGGATATGCCTTTGCATTTATGACACTTGGATTTGTATTTTGCGGAATTATAGTTGCACATACTGCAATTAAGGAGCAAAAGGATATGGTTCTTACCAGAATCAAGCTCTCAGGTATCGGAAGCTATGAGTACTTTGCAGCCAAGCTTATAGTCAGCATAATCGTATCTATGATGCTTACGGTTCTTTTAGGTATATGTACATTTTTTGTAGATACCGATGCGATGGGTATGAAACGTTTAGAGTTTATAGGTATGATATTCCTGCTTGGAGTTATATTTTGTTCGATTAGTCTTTTGTTGGGCAGTCTTATGGGAAATGTAATGAGTGCAAATGTTGCGGCATTTACGCTGTGGAGCTTGTCATCTATGCTGGCAGGACTTTACTTCCCACTTGATTATACGACTAAGGCGATTAAGACATTATCCTATATCATGCCACAAAAGTGGTTCGTTGACGGAACGGAAATGATATTAACCGATGACAACAAAGCATTCTTTATGTTATTATGTGTTACAGTAGCATATCTTGTGATTATCATAAGCCTTGGAAGTGTAGGCATAAAGTTTAAGAGCAGTGATGAGTAAAATTAGGCGTAAGGATAAAAGATAGCGATAAGTGAAGCAGAGTGCAAAGATAAAGAATAGTGATTAGTGAAGTGTCGGGTAGATGAACGAAAGATTAAAGGATAATTATTTTGTTTTTGTAAGAATATTATTAATGCTGATTCTTTGTGTATACGGAATCATGAATATGATACAAACAACAGGAGTATCTGTGTGGGTACTCCTGCTTGTTTCATTTTATATCGGGGCTATGACTTTAAAGGAAGTATTTGAAGGCAAAGGAAGGATATATTTTTTGATCATAGCAATAGTCTTTTTAAGCTTTATAATTTATTTTGGAAAGACTACATTTCTTATGCTCGTTTTTTTTACCATATTTGAAGCATTTTCAATATTCCCAAAGATTGATTTTAAATGGTATTTTCTGCCTTTGCTTGGTGCGTTTATAGAAAGTCCGTTGGGATGGGTAACACAGCTTGTATTCTTGACCATGATGGTGGTAATATATATTCAGCATAACTTTGTGGTAAAGGATTACAAAAAACAGATGCAGGAGGATGTCAGGATCGAGCAGAGCCTTAAAAAGGATATGCTTAATCAGGAATATGCTTCAAAGGAAGAATTGAGAAAGGGCATGCTGGTTGCACAAAATCAGATACTTGAGGAGAGGGCAAATCTTTCTCAAACCTTGCATGATAAGCTTGGTCATAATATCAATGGTTCAATCTATCAGCTTGAGGGAGCGAAGCTTCTTATGGATAAAGAACCTGAAAAGTCAAAGGGTATGATTCAGGCGGTTATTGACCAGCTTAGAACCGGTATGGATGAGATAAGAGGTATTTTAAGAAGGGAACGACCAAAGAAAAATAAGCTGGCGATGCTTCAATTGTATAAACTGTGTGAGGATTGCAACGGCAGGGGAGTTGAAGCGGAATTAACAGTGGAAGGAGATACCGCTCTTGTTACGGATGATATCTGGGAGGTAATCTTGGATAATGCCTTTGAGGCTGTCTCAAATTCCATGAAGTATGCCAGATGTAAGCATATAGATATCAAGCTGGTTGTGATGAATAAGGTAGTTCGGTGCAGTATAACGGATGATGGTATAGGCTGTGTCAAGCTGACTGATGGAATGGGAATATCCGGAATGAGGCAGAGAGTTCGATCTGTTAACGGAAGCCTCGGATTTGAAACAGAGGCAGGTTTTACAGTGACGATGATACTGCCCATAGGAGATAAATAATATGGATAAGATTAAAGTAATAATTGCGGATGACAGCGACTTTGTTCGTGACGGTATGAAGATAATACTTGATGTGGATGATGAATTTGAGGTGCTTGGTGTGGCTTCAAACGGAAATGAAGCGATTGAGCTGGCTAAAAAAGAAGCACCGGATATATTTCTCATGGATATTCAGATGCCTATAATGGATGGTATAGAGGCTACAAAGATAATAGTTGAAGAAGGGCTTGGAAAGGTTCTTATTCTTACTACATTTGATGATGATGAGCTGGTAAAACAGGCTTTGCAAAATGGTGCTAAGGGTTATCTGATAAAAAATCATACACCGGAGCATTTAAAACAGATGATAAAATCGGTTTACTACGGAACGGGAGTTGTGGAAGCAAGCGTAATGGAGTCGCTTACCACAGGTAATGCTGCCGCTTTTGGCATATCCGACGGCTTTGATTCAACACCGTATTCGCCAAGAGAACTTGAGATTATAAAGGCTGTTGCTGAAGGACTTTCCAATAAAGAAATTGCAGGCAAACTATTTATCTCCGAAGGAACTGTAAAGAATTACATAACAGGAATTCTTTCCAAAGAGGGCTTGTCACACAGAACGGCACTTGCGGTATATTATTTGACAGGAAAAAAATAAGAATAAGTGTAAGGTGGTATATAGGACATGAATGAAAAGAAAAGTAAGATTATCATATCGTTAGCCATAGCAGGTGGAATAATGGTTATACTTATATTTATTATAGGGACCTTTATGACCGGAATAAGTGCAAAAAATGATGTAGATAAGGCAAGCCGAACTGTTAGTCTGCTTTATCTTGATGAGCTGGCAGGAAGACGTGAGCAGGTTGTAGCTGCAACCCTGGAAAATCATATTAACAATATGTATGTAGCCATTAGTCTCATGGATGAAGATGATCTTTCAAGTATTGATAACCTTCAGGCTTATCAGAATAGAATGAAGCAGATGTATAATCTGGAAAAGTTTGCCTTTGTTGATTCTGACGGTCTTATATATACTGCACTTGGGACAAGAGATGACATAGAGGATTATGAGATTGATTATAATTCGTTTACGGAACCGCAGATATCAGTCAAAACTGATGATGAGGGGACAAAAGGGGTTATTATTGCTGTTCCGATTGAAGGACTATTGCTTGAGGGTAGGCCGCTTGTGGTCTGTTTTATGGAGCTTGATATGAATAATCTGCTTCAAATTGTATCGCTTCAGTCTGACAATAATGAAACAACATTTTGCAATATATATACCAGAGATGGAGAAGCACTTACAGATATGATTCTGGGAGGTCTTGCAAATGAAGATAATTTGCTTTTGGCTATGGAAAGTGCAAAGTTTGATACCGGGTATACATTTGAAGAGTTTATGCATAACTTTAGTGAGGGAAATAAGGGAGTGGTTTCCTTTACATATGGAAACACAAAGGAGACACTTTCGTATGTTCCGATTGAGGGGACAGACTGGATGCTTACTTATCTTATCAGAGAGAGTGTTATCAGCAACCAGATAAACTCTATATCTGCCCATATTATTCGAAGAAATATTATTCAGTCTTTGATAACGGCATTTGTAATTTTTGTCATGTTTTACGTGATATATATTCAGACAAAAAAGACTGCAGAGGTAACTTTGGAAAAAGAAAAGGCAGATGTGGAAAATAAGGTAAAGCAGGATGAACTGGAGGAGAGACTTAACCTTAAGGAAAGACTCCTTGAGCAGGAGAGAGAAAGAACAAAGCAGGACAATATGATTACAGCGCTTGCTTCAGATTATACGAGTGTTTATTATGTTAATCTCGATGATGGTGAGGGAATCTGCTATAGGAGTGATGTTGAAAATAAAAGTCCTTTAAAGCAGGGTGAGCATTTTAAGTTTAATGAAATATTTACAAAATATGCGGATGAGTTTGTGGCGGAAGCATATCGTGATGACTTTAAGGCATTTATTAAAACGGATAATATAAGAAAAGCATTGGAAAAAGAGCAGATAATCATTTACAAATATCTGGTAATCAGAGACGGTAAAGAGTCATATGAGATGCTTCGTATGGCCGGTGTCAGACATGCTGAGGACAGAGATGACCATATAGTTCATGCTATAGGAGTAGGATTTACAAATATAGACAACGAAATGAGAGAGTCGCTTGCAAAGAGTCAGGCACTTAGTGATGCGCTTGCTGTAGCTGAAAATGCCAATAAAGCAAAGACCTCATTTTTGTCCAATATGAGTCATGAAATTCGTACACCGATGAATGCGATAATCGGCCTTGACAATATCGCTTTAAATGATCCCGAAACTCCGGAAAAAACTAAGGAGTATCTGGAGAAGATAGGAAGTTCTGCAGAACATTTGCTGGGTATTATAAATGATATTCTGGATATGTCACGAATAGAATCCGGTAGAATGATTCTTAATAATGATAAATTTTCATTTATGAAGCTTTTAGAACAGATAAATACTCTTTTTAGCAGTCAGTGTATGGAAAAGGGACTTAGCTATAACTGTCATATAAATGGTGATATAGATGATTTCTATATCGGAGATAATACAAAGGTAAGACAGGTTATTGTAAATATTCTCAGTAATGCTGTTAAGTTTACTGAAGAGGGTGGAGAGGTTAATCTTAATGTAAACAGGATAGCGCAGTATGATGGTAAGTCCACACTTCAATTTGTCATAAGTGATACAGGAATCGGAATGAGCAAGGAATTTATTCCGCGGATTTTTGACTCCTTTGCACAAGAGGATTCTACGGCTACCAATAAGTATGGAAGTTCCGGACTGGGTATGGCAATTACCAAGAATAATGTGGAAATGATGAATGGTAATATTGAGGTAGAAAGTGAAAAAGGAGTCGGTACAACATTTAAGGTTACTATTACACTTGTTGATACGGAAGATATTGAATCGAAAGAGGCTTCTAAGGAACTTATACCTCATGAAATGTGCGTCCTTGTGATTGATGATGATACAGTTGCGTGTGAGAATGCTAAGCTCGTTCTTGGAAAGGTAGGTATATATACAGAGACTGCTCTTTCCGGAGAAGAAGGATTGGAGAAGGTTAAGCTTAGACATGCCAGAAGAGAACCGTATAACCTGATACTTATTGACTGGCAGATGCCGGAAATGGATGGAGTTGAAGCAACAAGAAGAATCCGTGCTATAGCCGGTTCTGAATCGGCAATCATTATTTTGACAGCCTATAACTGGGATGAGATTTTAGAGGAAGCAATCGAAGCAGGTGTTGATACATTTATATCTAAACCGCTGTTCGCTTCAAATGTTATGGAAGAGTTCAATTCTGCAGTTAAAAAGAGACAAATTAACAAAAAAGATGAAGATAAAAAGGTAGATCTCACAGGACGTCGAATCCTACTTGCAGAGGATATGCAGATTAATGCTGAGATAATGATTATGATATTGGAAATGCGTGAAATGAAGGTTGATCTTGCAGAAAATGGATTAATTGCTCTTGAAAAATTTGAGTCAAGTGACATCGGATACTATGATGCAGTTTTAATGGATATGCGTATGCCAAAGATGGATGGATTGGAGGCAACAAGAGCTATTAGAAACCTTGATCGTGAGGATGCAAAGAAGATACCTATCATAGCACTGACTGCCAATGCATTTGATGAGGATGTACAAAGAAGTCTGCAGGCAGGACTTAATGCGCATCTTTCAAAACCGGTTCAGCCGGAAACATTATATGAAACTCTGGAAAGCATGATAAAAGATGAATAAAAGCTTATAAATGATACATAAAAGCTGCCTGTTGCTTCTTGAAGTTTTTATTTTACTGCTGTATAATAGCATGATTGGTTAGACTTAGTGAGGGAAGATTATGAAGCAGTATAATAATTTTTTTAATGATTTCAATAAGAAATATATCGGAAGGTATATTATTAATAGTGTCAATTATATATATTTATTTTTAATACTTTGTGTATTTCCTTTAGTATTTCATAATTATTATTTTGATATTACAAAGACCAGAAGTGACTTTTTCTTAAGAATTACAATAGGATATATTATTCTGATTTTAATTGCATATGGCTTTGAAATATTTTGGTCTAATTCTAATAAATCAAAGAGTCTTTTTATAGTTGAAAAGAAAGACAATCCATGGCTTTATCCTGAGCTTTGGATGACTTTCTTTTTGATGTCTAATTTTTTTGCATATCTTATAACTTTGACAGATGATGGAATGATTAATGGTAATTCTGCATTTACCGGATCGGATGGCAGACTTATGGGACTTTCGATGTATCTGGTTATAGGACTTATGTTTCTTTTGCTTTGCAGATATGTAGATATAAAACTTCCGGTTTATGTGTTGTTTGGATTTATGACATTATTTGCATATCTTGTTTCGATTGTTCAGCATGTTGACCCTGATACAAAACGTTTTTCAAAGATAGGTTTTAAGCCTAAGGGCCTTTTGGAAGGCTTTTTGTATTATGTTTTCAAACTGAAAGATGGCATAAGCAAAAAACAGTATAATATATTTATTTCAACCTTTGGAAATATCAATATATTTGCCAGCTTTATAGTTATAAGCCTTGCGGTTTTTGCATGTATGTTTATTTTTTCGAATAAGCTTTTTTACAGGATATTTGCCGGAATTGTAGTTGTGACAGGCGGAACAGTTATGATGATAGCGAACAGCGACAGTGCATATATCGGTGTCGGTGCAGTGATGATTTTTCTTTTTATCCTTGCATTTAAGGATGATGTAATTGCAAGATTTTTTCAAACACTGATTTTGCTGGGACTTGGTAATTTTTTTATAGTTCTTATCAATAAATACATGTCTGAAGTGCTTAAGAAAAAATATGATAAGCGAGGCGGTTTTGCAGAGCATCTTGACAGGGTTGACTATGCTGTGCTTATATTGATTATTCTTGTGGTTTTGTATAGTATAGTATTTTTTGTTAATCGTAAATATAAAGATAAGCTTGAAAAGATTAATAAAAACAAGGCAGTAATTATTTTTATGGCAGTTATTTTTGTTGCAGGTATCTTTATAGTTTATATAGGCAATAAAAAACATATTGGGGCCTTTACCTTTAACTACAGATGGGGAACCTTCAGGGGATATATATGGACGAAGTGTGTAAAGCTGTTTAAGGATGCACCTTTAATGAATAAACTTTTCGGATATGGAAATGAATCGCTTAAAACGCTTATGAATACTTATTATCATGATGAGATGGTTTCTGTTACAAATAAGATTTATGATAATGCTCACAATGAAATTTTACAATATCTTGTGACTACCGGACTATGTGGAGTGATATCTTATGTCGGACTTTTTATAGCAAGTTTTATATATATATTTAAGAATTCTAAAAAGAATGTTGTGGCATATATTTCGCTTACTGTTATGCTTGGATATTTTGTACAGGGGCTTATGAATTTAAACCAGCCTATTACAACACCTTTTTACTTTGTGTTTATGGCAGTCGGAGTAGGCTGTGTAAGAGCTCTTATGAGAAAGGATATGTGAAATGATAAGTACGATGATTATTAAGGATATCAATGGATTTATTTTATAAATATAATGTTTGTTGAAGCTAAAAATAATACTGAAAATAATGCTGAAAATATGCGATATTTGATAGAATTAAAAGAGGTTTTATGTTATAATTTATAAGATATGCAAATTTTCAAAGATTTTAATTGTTATGGAGGAAATAAATAAAATGGAACTTTATGATGAGTTAGTTGAAAGAGGACTTATTGCACAGATAACCAATGAAGAAGAGGTTAGCAAATTGATAAATGAAGGAAAGGCGACTTTTTATATAGGATTTGACCCAACAGCAGACAGTCTGCATGTGGGACATTTTATGGCACTCTGCCTTATGAAGAGACTTCAGATGGGCGGAAACAAGCCAATCGCACTTATAGGCGGTGGTACAGGTATGATAGGTGATCCTTCGGGAAGAACCGATATGCGTCTGATGATGACACCTGAAACCATACAGCATAACTGCGACTGCTTCAAGAAACAGATGAGCCGTTTCATAGATTTTTCAGATGGCAAGGCTCTTATGGTTAATAATGCCGACTGGCTTTTAGATCTTAATTATATAGATGTACTTCGCGAGGTTGGTGCACATTTTTCCGTCAACCGTATGCTTACTGCAGAGTGTTATAAGCAGAGGATGGAAAAGGGCTTAAGCTTCTTAGAGTTTAATTATATGATTATGCAGGCTTATGACTTTTATATGTTATATCAAAAGTATGGCTGTAATCTTGAGTTCGGCGGCGATGACCAGTGGTCCAATATGCTTGCCGGAACTGAACTTATAAGACGTAAGCTTGGTAAGGATGCTCATGCTATGACTATCACCCTTTTACTTAACTCAGAGGGTAAGAAGATGGGTAAGACTCAGAAGGGAGCAGTATGGCTTGATCCAAATAAAACATCACCGTTTGAGTTCTTCCAGTATTGGAGAAATGTAGATGATTCAGATGTTATTAAATGTCTCAAGCTTTTGACCTTCCTTCCGCTCGAGCAGATTAAAGAGATGGAAAAGTATGAAGGAAGCGAATTAAACAAGGCAAAGGAAATCCTTGCTTATGAACTTACTACACTTGTTCATGGAGAGGAAGAGGCTAAGAAGGCTATGGATACCGCAAGGGGATTATTTGGCGGCGGAAATGCAGAAAATATACCTACTGCCGAGCTTTCGGAGGATAATTTCAAAGAGGATAAGATTGACCTTATATCACTCCTTGTTGCTTCAGGTCTTGTTACTTCAAGAAGCGAGGGAAGACGAGCTATAGAGCAGGGTGGAGTTACAGTAAATAATGAAAAAGTAACGGATGTGGCTGCTGCTTATGAGAAGAGTGTGTTTAACGATGAATTTATATTAAAGCGCGGTAAGAAGAATTTTAGAAAGATAGTATGTAAATAATTCGGGAGGAACATCATGGCAGGAAGTCATATAGCCATACCTACCATACTTAAGGTGGGTAAGGGAACTATGGAAAATTTGGGAACATATCTTAAGGACAACGAATTTCAAAATGCCGTTATATATTTCGGAAACGGACTTATAGATATGTTTGGAAAGGATATAATTAAAAATCTTGAAAAGTCAGGTATAAATATACTTGATTATATGGAGCTTGATACGGTAGATATAAATGATATTATCAATCTTGCTTTTGATATAGACTCAAAGGCACAGGTGATACTTGGTATAGGCGGCGGTAAGGTTATAGATACAGCAAAGTATGCTGCATATCTGCGTAAGCTTCCGTTTATAAGCATACCGACATCTGCCTCCAGTGATGGCTTTTCATCAGCAAGTGCCTCTCTTATCGTAAACGGCAGAAGAACCTCTGTGCCGGCACGTATGGCTTACGGAATAGTTGTTGACACGGATATTATAAAGAGTGCACCTGAGAAGTTTTTATACTCAGGTATAGGCGATATGGTTGCCAAGATTACATCATTGTATGATTGGCTTTTTGAGGCCCAAAAGGGATATTCGGATATGAATGACTTTGCTGTAATGATTGCAAAAAAGGCAGTCAACAGCTTTGTCAGAACTCCTTTTGAAAGTATAAGGGATGATTTGTTTTTAAGGGAGCTTGTGGATTCGCTTGCTATGAGCGGTATTGCAAATGAGATAGCAGGTGGAAGTACTCCTACCAGCGGAAGTGAGCACCTCATCTCTCATGCACTTGATAAAATGCTCGAAAGACCGCAGCTTCATGGTGTACAGGTAGGTATAGCGACCTATCTTATGAGCAAGGTTCAGGATCACAGATATGTAAGGGTAAATGCTATATTTGAAAAGACCGGATTTTGGGATTATGTAAGTACACTTGATTTAAACAGGGATGATTATGAGAAGGCAATAGATATGGCACCTTCGATAAAGCCGCACAGACATACCTATCTTCACGAGGAACAGTATAGGGAGCTTGCCAAGAAAATATTGAGAGAGGACGAGGTACTTAAGAGAGTATTTGGTTAGATTATGAAATACGAAGCAATTATGTTTGACCTTGACGGCACATTATGGAATGCAACTGACAATATTATAAAAGCATGGGATAAGGCAATCAGTGAGTTTGATGAGCTGAAGGATAGGCATATAAGTGAAAAAGAACTTCAAAGTGTGTTTGGTCTGCCTATGGATACGATTACGGATATTCTCTTTCCTGAGCTTTCCGATGAACGCCAATGTGAGGTTTTGAAAAGGTGCTGTGAGGTGGAAAATGATTATCTGAATGAACACGGTGGAGTTTTATATCCGGGACTTTTGGATACCTTAAAAAAGCTTTGCGAGACGCATAAGCTTTTTATCGTAAGTAACGGTCAGGCGGGATATATAGAGTCCTTTCTTAATGCACATGAGCTTTGGGATTATTTTACAGATATAAGAAACTGGGGAGATAATCCTGTTTCCAAGGGCGAAAATATTAAGCTTGTTATGGAAAAGAATAATATAAAAAGTGCTGCTTATGTTGGAGATACAAAAGGAGATGCGGACTCTGCCGCATATGCCGGTATAGATTTTATATTTGCAAGCTACGGCTTTGGAGATGTAAAGGAATACACTTATTCGATTGACAGTATAACAGAGCTTTTGGAGATTGAGCTTTAAAAGGAGGAATATTATGTTTCATTATGAGTATAAGACAAAGGGAACCTGCTCCCAGCTTATAATGCTTGATTTAGATGGAGATAAGGTTCATAACGTTTCATTTGTAAGAGGCTGTAACGGTAACCTGAAAGCTATTTCAAAGCTTGTTGAAGGTCAGACTGTAGATTATATCGAGGGGATATTGAGCGGTGTTCAGTGTGGCATGAAGGGTACCTCCTGCGGTGACCAGCTCGCCAAGGCTGTAAGGGAAGCTTATGAGGCCGAGAAGGCGGCTTCTTAAATATTTTTTGCTTTGCTGATATCATGATGGCTGATAAGAAAATAACTTATCATGCATATGCTTTTTATAGTGGAGGAAATAATGAATAACTATCTTGTTTTTGATTGGGGCGGAACATTTTTAAAGTATGCAGTGATTGATAAAAAAGCAAATATAATTGAAAAAGATAAGGTTCCTACACCTCAGCCTACCGATAATAATGAGGCTGACAGAAAGGATTTTTTCAATGTTATCGATGATATAGTTGCCGGATATAAGGAAAGGGTGGATGGAATTGCCATAAGCATGCCGGGCATGATAGATATTAACAGAGGTTACACCATGACCGCAGGCTGGCTTAAGTATCTTACAGGGATGTATCTGGTTGATTATATGTCAACAAGATACGGCCTTAGGGTTGCTGTTCAAAATGATGGAAAATGTGCTGCACTTGCAGAGTATTGGAAGGGCAGCTTAAGTGATGTAAAAAATGGTGCGGTAATGGTTCTTGGAACTGCTGTCGGTGGAGGAATAATAATAAATGGACAGCTTTATTCGGGTACACATTATTCTGCGGGAGAATACAGCTTTATGATCCTTGATGCCATGAACAGATACGAGTTCGGTGCAACCTGGGGAAGCTACGGTGCAAAGGGACTTATCGGTGAGGTGTGTAAGCTTACGGGGGATGACCCTGAAGTGCTTGACGGGATAAAGCTTTTTGAACGTGCCGAAAGCGGTGAAGAAGCTGTGCTTAAGGGTTTAAAGAATTATACGGATATATTGGCTGTAGGACTATATAATCTCAATGTTTTATTTGATTTTGATAAGATAGCGGTAGGAGGAGGAATAAGCAAGCAGCCTCTTCTTATGGAGTACATAAAGAAAAGTATAGAGGATTTTGATAAGGATAATCCTTTGAGAAAGTTTGACGATTATATTCCAAAGCCCAATGTGGTTGTGACAAAGTTTAACAATGATGCCAATCTTATAGGTGCATTGTTTAACTACAACTCCATATATAAGGAATTTGGAAGATTTAGAAAGAAATAGATTCGTTGATTCTATTTTTGTTGGAATTAATAGATGGCTTATTAAAATGGTAGATTGAAGGAATGTGAGGTATAGTTTAATGTTGGACAAGGATTTTTTATGGGGTGGTGCGGTTGCCGCACATCAGCTTGAAGGCGCCTGGAACGAAGATGGCAAGGGTATGAGTGTCGTGGATGTATTTACAGGCGGTTCTGTAAGTAAGGCAAGAAGAATAACCGATACGGTTGAAGAGGGAGAGTATTATCCTAATCAGAGAGCTATAGATTTCTATCACAGATATAAAGAGGATGTGGCACTTTTTGCCGAGATGGGCTTTAAGTGCTTTAGGACAAGCATAGCCTGGACAAGGATTTTCCCAAATGGTGATGACGAAACTCCAAACGAGGCAGGACTTAAGTTTTATGATAATTTATTTGACGAGCTCTTAAAGTACGGCATAGAGCCTGTTATAACCTTAAGCCATTTTGAGATGCCTCTTAATCTCGCAAAAAAATATGGTGGATGGACCAACAGAAAGCTTATTGATTTCTTTGTAAAATATGCAATTACCTGCTTTGAAAGATATAAGGATAAGGTTAAGTACTGGATGACCTTTAACGAGATTAATAACCAGATGCATTATCAGATAGATATGCCGGGCTGGCTTAATTCGGGCTTTAAGGCATCGGAGTTTGATAATCCTGAAGAGATAATGTATAGGTGTGCTCATAATGAGCTTGTTGCAAGTGCTCTGGCTGTAAAGGAAGGGCATAAGATTAATCCTGATTTTAAGATAGGCTGTATGCTTGCCATGACTCCTATATATCCGTTTTCCTGCAGACCTTCTGACATAGTGCTTGCAAATGAAGAGATGCATATGAGATATTTCTTTACGGACATCCATGTAAGAGGACATTATCCAAATTACGCCAAGAAGATGTTTGAACGTAAGGGCTACGACCTAAAAATGGAAGAGGGAGATGAAAAGATTCTCGCTGAAGGTACGGTTGATTACATAGCATTTTCATATTATATGTCCAATGTAGTGGATTCGCAGGCGAAGTCCGATAGTGTCGAAAATGTAGAGTTAACCAGTACATATTCTGTAGCAAATCCTTATATTAAGGTATCTGAGTGGGGCTGGCCTATAGACCCTGAAGGACTCAGATATTCTCTCAATGCACTTTATGAAAGATACGAGATACCTCTTTTCGTAGTGGAAAACGGTATCGGTATGATAGATAAGTTAAATGATGATAATACCTGTGATGACTCAAGCCGTATAGAATACCTATCCGCACATATCAGGGAGATGAAGAAGGCAGTTGAGCTTGACGGAGTAGACCTTATGGGATACACACCATGGGGCTGTATCGACCTTGTATCAGCATCAACAGGTGAGATGAAGAAAAGATACGGATTTATCTATGTTGATTATAATGATGACGGAACAGGAACCGGCAATCGTTATAAGAAGAAATCCTTTGACTGGTATAAGAAGGTCATTGAATCAAACGGTGAGATTTTGTAGTTTTTGGTTTTATGTTTATTGGGAGATTTTAAATGGAAAGATTGTATCAATATGATTTATGTGCATTGATAATATTTGTCGCCATTTTATTTTCTGTGTATTTCAGAAGATTAAATGTAGGCAGGGTAAATAATGCCTTTATCAATATAATATACATCATGATGTTTGACACAATATTTGAAATACTTCAAAATGCACCTCTCGGATTCCTTGGTGATTTGGGTAGAAATGAGACCTTCAGAACCATTTGCTATTACGGAGGATTTATTACACATGCCATGATAATGCCGTGTTATGTTGTATTTATCGGAATGATAAGCGGTACATGGTCAAGACTGATTCATAATAAGATATTTCATTGGGCATATGTAATTCCGTTTATGCTTAATATTCTTGTGGTTCTTTCCAATCCTGTTAATCATATGCTTTTTACCCTTACCAGGGAAAATGATATCATAGTATATCACAGAAGGCCGCTAATATCTGTATTTTATATAGTTGCGGCTTATTATATGGTGGTATCCGTGATATACATTATGAAGACCAAGAGTATGATAGGAAGGGCAAAGACAGTAGCGCTTCTTGCAATATTTCCGTGTAATATAATTGCGCTATTCATTCAGTTTATAGCTCCTGCAAATTCGGTTGAGATGTTTGCCATGAGTATATCTTCATTTTTAATCACGGTTACGGTTCTTCGTGCAGAGGAGTTGGTGGATCCCGGAATCGGTTCACGAACCTTTCCAAGCTTTCACGAGGATATAAAAAGGTATTACAGATCTGACAAGGATGTATCTGTAATAATGATGAAGATAAAAAATGATGAGCCTATAGTTACGTTGTTTGGTTCAACTATTCACAGAGAGCTTGTTAAAGAGGTTATATCCCGTATAAAAGCAAATTATTCCGAGCTGATTACACATACTAAAATAATAATGAATATATATTATCTTTACTATGGTACCTTTGCCGTTATATTTGATAATTACGAGCATAAGGACGAGGATTTAATAAGACAGAAGACTGAAGCTCTTTTATATGAGTTAAACGATAATTTTGTTATGAATGATAATCGTATGAATCTTGATATGTGTATGTGCTATATGAAGCTTCCGGGTGATATACCTGATATCAATGATTTTGAATCCTTTATCGATTCATTTGAAAAGACAATTTCAAGTAAGGAGCTTGTGTTCTTTTCGGATATTGCTCCGGAGAGAAAGTTCCAGTTACAGCTTGACATAGACAAGATAATCAAAAAGGCGATAGATAAGGGCAGCTTTGAGATGTATTATCAGCCGATATATTCGCTTAAGGAAAAACGCTTTACCAGTGCAGAGGCTCTTATAAGACTCAAGGATGAAGAGGTTGGTTTTGTATCACCGGGACTTTTCATACCGGCTGCAGAGAAAAACGGAGCTATCCATAGTATAGGCGATTTTGTTATAGATGATGTATTTAAATTTATATCAGAGAATTCCATTGAAAGCTATGGCCTTAATTATATCGAGATAAATCTATCAACCATACAGTGTCTTCAAAACAGACTGCCGGAGCATATCGATGAGAAGATTAAGGAGTACAACATATCAAAGGAAAAGATTAATTTTGAGGTAACGGAAACAGGTCGTGACTATGTAAGAGATATCATATATGATACCATATACAGAATACATGATATGAATCTTTCCCTTTCGTTAGATGACTATGGAACAGGTTATTCCAATCTGCAAAAGATTGTATCCCTGCCATTTAAGATTATTAAGATTGATAAAAGCCTTGTGGACAATATGAATGATGCAAGGATGAGGGATGTAATTGTTCAGACGGTAAGGATGCTTAAGAAAATCGGAGCAGAGATAGTCGTAGAGGGAGTTGAGACCAAAGAAGCCTCAGACTGGTTTGAGGAGATAGGCTGTGACTATATTCAGGGTTATTACTATGCAAAGCCAATGCCTAAACCGGAATTCCTAAAATTCGTAAGACAACATAACGGAGGATAAAAATATGCTTTCAGGTGGTATGGAAGAAATTGATGTACATGGAATGACAGTAGATGAAGCCGTAAAGGCAGTTGTTAAAAAGGTTAATTCTGCAAGTGGAAGTGTTTATAGGATTAAAGTAATTCACGGCTATCATGGTGGTACCAGAATTAAAGAAGCCATCGAGGATGAATTTGCATATAACCGTGTCCCTAAAGTAAAAAGAGTTGCAGTAGGGAGCAATCCGGGGATAACAGAGCTTATTCTGAGAGAGTTTTAAAATAATATAAAGAGGAGAGAGAAAAATGAGTGAAAAGCGTAGTTCATTTTCCAGTTCACTGGGATTTGTAATTGCAGCTGCAGGAAGTGCAGTAGGATTAGGTAATATATGGAGGTTTCCGTATCTTGCCGCTAAAGATGGAGGAGGAATATTTTTAGTTACATATCTGATACTTGCCTTAACCTTTGGTTTCACATTGCTTATTACAGAGATAAGTATCGGACGAAAGACTAAGCAAAGTCCGCTTACCGCATATGGTATACTTCATCCGAAGTGGAAGGGACTTGGTATAATTGCCGTAATAGTTCCGTTTATGATACTTCCATATTATTGCATAATCGGAGGCTGGGTATTAAAGTATTTTGTGACATTTGTAACCGGAAACGGATTAGAGGCTGCCGAGGATGGCTATTTTGGCGGATTTATAACAGATATCGGTTCACCGATAATCTACAATATAATTTTCCTTGCAGCGACTGTATTTGTAATATATAAGGGTGTCAATAAGGGTATCGAGGCTATGTCAAAGATACTTATGCCTATACTTCTTGTCCTTGTAATAGGTGTAGCGATTTTCTCACTTACAATTAATAGCAAGGAAACCGGAAGAACCGGTTTAGAAGGCTTCATGGTATATGTTGTTCCTGATGTATCAGGAATGGGCATAAAGGATTTCTTTGTGGTAATCATGGATGCCATGGGACAGCTTTTCTACAGTATAAGTGTTGCTATGGGTATCATGGTTGCTTATGGCTCATATTTTAAGGATGACCACAATCTGGTTAAGTCAGTAAACCAGATAGAGATATTTGATACACTTGTTGCATTTTTAGCCGGTATTATGATAATCCCTGCTGTATATGTATTTATGGGTAAGGAAGGCATGACAGGCGGTCCTGGACTTATGTTTGTTGCCATACCTAAAGTATTTGCCGAGATGGGTAAGATTGGAAATGTACTCGGAGCAGTATTTTTCCTTATGGTTCTTTTTGCGGCACTTACCAGCTCCATATCTGTCCTTGAAGCAGTTGTATCAAGTCTTATGGATCAGTTCAAGGTAAGCAGACGTAAGGCTACAATTATGGAGGGTGTTATAGCCCTTGTTCTGGGTGTAGTTATCTGTCTTGGCTACAATAAGCTTTACTTTGATATTAAGCTTCCAAACGGATCAAATGCACAGCTTCTTGATATCTTTGATTACATAAGCAACAACATACTTATGCCAATTGTTGCAATCGGAACTTGTATACTTATCGGCTGGGTAGTAAAGCCAAAGACTGTTATAGACGAAGCTACCAAGAATGGAGAGAAGTTCGGACGAAGGAAATTATACATCGCAATGATAAAGGTTGTGGCACCAATCCTTCTATTTATACTATTATTGGGAGCCTTCGGAGTATTTTCATAAAAGAATAAGTATGATAGGGGCGTGAGCCTTGTCACATAAAAAGTTGCAGTACATTAGATAAAAGCAGGTCTATATGTTAGCATTTAGTCCGATTTGCGTAAAATCAAAAGCGATAATTCGCAATAGGTGCGTTAAAAAAATCGAATTGTTTGAGCGAAGTGAGTTTTCGATTTTTAGCACCTATAAAGAATTTGAGCGCTTTGATTTAGCAAATTGATGACTAGCTAACATATAGACCTGCTTTTGTCTGATGTACTATAACAGCAGTATATATGTGACAAGGCTCACGCCCCTGATACACTTATCTGTCTGCGATAGGTATGTATTCTCTGTCTTCAGCGATTGACATATAGGCCGGACGGATAATTTTATTTACATTGATGAGCTCTTCAATACGATGTGCACTCCAGCCTGCGATTCTGGCAACTGCAAAGAGTGGAGTGAAAAGCTCTTCCGGTATGTTAAGCATGCTGTATACGAAGCCACTGTAAAAGTCTACGTTAGGACTTACGCCTTTATATATCTTACGTTTTTCGGCGATTACTTCCTTGGCTGCTTCAGCGACATTTGCATAAAGATGATATTCTTCCTCACGGTTTTTCTCCTTTGCAAGCTTACCGACGAACTTACCGAAGATATTGGCACGAGGGTCGGAAATGGAGTAAACTGCATGTCCCATACCATATATAAGACCGGATTTATCAAAGGCTTTCTTGTCAAGTATATCGCACAGATAGTCACGTATCTGTCCTTTGTCTTCCCAGTTGTTTACATTTTCCTTTAAATCATCGAACATCTGCTTAACCTTGACATTTGCACCGCCGTGCTTTGGACCCTTAAGGGAGCAAAGAGATGCAGCAACAGAAGAGTAGGTATCAGTTCCGGAAGATGTAACAACGTGCGTTGTAAAGGTTGAGTTGTTACCGCCGCCATGCTCTGCATGAAGAACTAGTGCAAGATCAAGTACCTTGGCTTCAAGGTCTGTATACTGTTTGTTTTTTCTTAAAAGCCTTAAGAAGTTTTCAGCTGTTGAAAGTTCCGGCTTAGGATTATGTATGTAAAGTCCTCTGCCTAATTCATAATGTCTGTAAGCAAGATAGGAGTATACAGCAAGAGAAGGGAAATTGGCTATAAGCTCGATGCTCTGCCTTAGGACATTTGGTATGCTTATATCCGAGGTGTTAAGGTCGTACGAACTTAGATTAAGTATACCTTTGGCAAGAGAATTCATAATGTCCTTGCTTGGTGTTCTTAAAATAATATCTCTTACAAAGTTAGTCGGAAGAGAACGGTATGAACCGAGTAAAACATTAAATTCATTTAATTTTTCTATGGTTGGAAGCTCACCGAATAATAAGAGATATACTGTTTCCTCATAACCAAATCTGTTTTCGTTTGAAAAACCTTTTACAAGATTGTATATATTTATTCCTCGATAATAAAGCTCGCCGTCTATAGGGATAAGCTCACCGTCAACCTTTTTATAGGCATTGATAGTAGAGATGTCCGTAAGTCCG
Organism: Lachnospiraceae bacterium; assembly: GCA_017469405.1. GTDB lineage: Bacteria > Bacillota > Clostridia > Lachnospirales > Lachnospiraceae > Coprococcus_C. Next base: position 58,540 of record JAFUGL010000108.1, read on the forward strand.
GTAAGGACACCACGGCCATCCAAATCTCTAAGACCACGTTTTACTTCATATTTGGTATATAATTCCTGATCGATTATATCATTTGTCTGACATTTTTTTGCTAACTCGCGAAAGATTGGAGTTACTGCAGAATAATCATTTCTGTTCATTTAAATCACATCCTTTTATTTACAAAAATAATATAACATATAAACGATATATTTGGCAAATTAATTAATGTAAATAAACTGTAAACAAATAGTAAAATATGGCAGCAAATCAGGCCACACAGATAAAAATGCCGATGAAAAAATTTGAAGAAAATGGTAAATTATACATTATATTAAGGTTGCATAAATCATAAAATCATAATACAATGGAAGCTGATAAAAGCTATCAATAAATCAGATGAATTTTTTAATATATTGAGATAGGAGAGACAAATATATGATTACCAACGATGAGGGTATAGTACATTTAAAACATAAGATAATTGAAGAGGTAGCCAGACTTGCATGGGAGGATAATCTCAATGAAGAGTCTAAAAATGAGCTGGTATATAGGATTATACCGGGACCAAAGGCTAATTACAGGTGCTGTATATACAAGGAAAGAGAATTGGTAAGACAGAGGATAAGACTTGCTGAAGGTCTTTGCCCTACACCTGAAGATGAATCTGACAATGTTATACAGATACTTAAACCGGCATGTGAGGAGTGTCCGATATCTGCATATACGGTTACGGATAACTGCCGTTTGTGCGTAGGCAAACCGTGTCAGAGCTCTTGTAATTTCGGAGCTATATCCATAGGCCACCACCGCTCACATATCGATGTATAAAAGTGTAAGGAGTGTGGTAAATGTGCCGCTGCCTGTCCTTATTCTGCTATAGCACATCTTGAGAGACCTTGTAAAAAGGCGTGTCCTACAGGAGCGATTACATATGATGAAAATGGTCTTTGTATGATAGATGAGAGCAAATGTGTACAGTGTGGTCATTGTATCCATGCTTGTCCTTTCGGTGCTATTTCCTCCAAATCATATCTTGTGGATATTATAAGAGAGATAAAGGCCGGCAAAGAGGTTATAGCTATGTGTGCGCCTGCTACAGAGGGACAGTTTGGTAAGGATATAACTATGGCATCGATTAAAGCCGGACTTATGGAGATGGGATTTTCTGACATGGTTGAGGTAGGCTTGGGTGGAGATATGACCGCCGCTTATGAGTCTCTTGAATGGGCAGAGGCACTGGAAGAGGGCAGAAAGATGACAACCTCCTGTTGCCCTGCATTTATAAATATGATGAGAAAGCAGTTCCCGGAGCAGTTTGAGAAGAATATGTCTACAACAGTTTCGCCTATGTGTGCGATATCAAGATATCTTAAGGCTACACATCCGGGCTGTGTGACAGTATTTGTAGGACCGTGTATCGCCAAAAAGGCAGAGTCACATGATAAATCGGTTCCTGATAATGCAGATTATGTAATGACCTACGGCGAGTTCAGAGCCTTGCTTCGTTCAAAGGATATTGAACTTAAGCCTGTAGATGATAGCTATCAGGAGGCTTCCGTATGGGGTAAGAGATTTGCTGCTTCAGGTGGAGTTGCCAATGCTGTTCTTGAGTGTATGAAGGAAAGAGGAAATGATACAGAGGGTATTACACTTAAGAAATGTGCCGGTGGAGATGAGTGTAAAAAGACCTTGCTTATGCTCAAAACAGGAAGACTTGAGGAGGATTTTGTTGAGGGCATGATGTGTCCTGGAGGATGTGTCGGTGGTCCGTCAAAGCATAAAACAGAGGTTGAAATTACAAGAGCCAGAGAGGCACTTCTTTCTGCGGCGGATAAGAGAGAGGTTATAGAAAATCTGAAGCAGTATCCGATGGATAAGTTTTCGATGTTCAGGGATGGACATATGTAGGGGAGATTTTATGAGTACAAAGGACAGAGTGCTTAAGGCACTTGAAGAAAAAAAAGGAAGCTACATATCGGGAGAGGAGCTTGCAAAAGCTATCGGTGTTTCGAGAAATTCTGTCTGGAAGGCTGTGCGTGAATTAAAGGAAGTTGGTTACAAAATCGATTCGGTTACTAACAGGGGATATAGCTTAAGTAAGACGAGTGACATTATCTCTGCCCAGGGTATAGCAGCATATCTTTATAATAAAGAGGATGCGTCAAATATCGAGGTTTATGATGAAATTCCGTCTACAAGCCTTCTTGCAAAAGAAGAGGCTGTTATGTACAATCTGAATAAACACGTTATAATTGCTAAAACACAGACTCAGGGAAGAGGACACGGAAGAAAAAGCTTTGATTCACCTGAAGGTGGAATATATTTTAGCGTTATCATATCACCAAAAAATTTAGAACAGAAAAATCTGCCGGTATTTGCTGCAGTTGCTGTTAGTGATGCCATTGGTAAATACAAGAGTGATATCCATATAAAATGGATAAACAATATATATTTAAATGAAAAGAAAATATGCGGCATACTTACGGAAAGTATATCGGATATGGAGACAGGTGAGATAAGCTCGTATATAATCGGAATAGGTATCAATTATAAGGTTGAAAATAAAAACGAGCTTATTGCAGATATACTTAACAGATTATTTTATGCGGATGTTTACTATCCTGATAAAAACATTGTAGCAATCTATCAAGATAGATTGTTAAATCTTAATGAAAGAGTCAGATTTTTACTTCGTGGTGAAAAAGAAACAGAGTTCTTTGCAACTATTCTTTATGTAGACGAAGATGGAAGATTGGTTGTAAGTATGGATGACGGTACAAAAAGATATTTAAAAAAGGGCGAGATTATAGATTGATGTATATGAAAAAAAAGATAGGACCGTATTGGCTGGCAATAATAATTATTTTTTCACTTATTGTTTTGTTCAACCTGTTAGCATGTATAAGATCCTTCTGTGATTTTTATGCTGATAATATATATGGTGTTATCTCTGATTTTTTAGGGAAAATAATGGATTTATTTCCATTTGCTGTAGGTGAGATACTTATGTATCTTTTTGCTGTACTTGCTTTTTTGACCATTGTTCTTTCTGTCTTATTATTGTTCCTTAGAAAAAAAGAAAAATATA
>JAFUGL010000109.1 GCA_017469405.1 Lachnospiraceae bacterium
CAGTCGATGAAGTTATGTATGAGCATGATAATTATGTCGTGTTTGATAAGGAAGGTATGATGCTTGACCTTGGCGCAACCGGAAAGGGATATGCCCTTGATGTGGCCTATGAGATGCTTACAGAGCATAACATAAGCGGCGCTATGGTGAGCGTGGGTGGAAGCATTTTAATCTACGGAACAAAGGATTCTTATAAGAAAGAGGATAATACCTGGAAGGTTGGAATCCGGGATCCGAAGGGTTCACAGGAGGATTTGATAGGTTATCTGGAGTATCCGTGTGAGGAGGGCTTTAGCAGATACATTTCAACCTCCGGAAGCTATGAAAAATATATCGAAAAAGATGGAGTTAGATATCACCATATCTATGATAGTAAAACAGGTTATCCTGCGTCTTCGGGACTTGCTTCGGTAACTGTAGTTTGTGATAACGGACTTAAAAGTGACGGTTTATCCACCGCCTGCTTTGTACTTGGGTATGAAAAATCTAAAGAGCTTTTAAGGCATTACAATGCAGAAGCAGTATTTATAGATGAGGATAATAATGTTACAGTTACAGACGGACTTAAAGACATATATAAAGACAATAAATGATTTTTCATTTGAGTCCGTTTTATTACCCACTTCGTTCGTATTTGGGATTTTGCTCTGTTATGAATAGATATTTTGTGGTACAATAATTTAGTATAAGGTTTGATTGAAAGGATGCTTTGATATGGGAAAATTATTGATTGTTGTTGATATGCAGAAGGATTTTATAGATGGTTCTCTTGGAACCGCTGAGGCTGTTGAAATTGTTGACAATGTGGCTTCATATATAGAAAAATGTGAGAAAGACGGTTTTGATATCGTCTTTACAAGAGATACACACGGAGAGGATTATATGGATACGCAGGAAGGAAAGAAGCTTCCGGTTATTCATTGTATAAAGGATACAGAGGGCTGGCAGATAGATAAGAAGCTTAGAAAGTATGCAGAGGGTAAGCTGATATTTGATAAGCCTACTTTTGGTAGTGTAAAGCTTATGAATTATGTCACGGAAAAAGGATATGACGAGATACATTTGCTCGGACTTTGTACGGATATATGTGTTATATCCAATGCTATGCTCGTTAAGGCGGCACTTCCTGAAGCAAGGATATGTGTTGTGGAAAGCTGCTCGGCAGGTGTTACACCGGAAAGTCATAATAATTCTTTAGAGGCGATGAAGTCCTGTCAGATTGAGGTTGTATAGATTAAATTTATAAGACTATTTTTTTCGGTTAGAATGTGACATATAAAGGTCATATAAGGAGAATTGATTGAATGATAAAAGCTTGGGAACATTTTAAGACGATAACTAAACATAAAATTGAGGTTATGAAAAACTGTTTTGCCTGTGGGCTTTATAAGCAGGGACTTTTACATGACCTTTCAAAATATTCATGGACAGAGTTTTCTATGGGAGCAAAGTATTATCAGGGTGACAGAAGCCCTAACGATGCAGAAAGAGAAGCAAAAGGATATACAGAGGCATGGCTTCACCATAAGGGAAGAAATAAGCATCACCTCGAATACTGGATAGATTACAGCGTGGATAAGTCCAAGGGTATCGTAGGTATGCCTATGCCTAAAAGATATGTTATAGAGATGTTTTGCGACAGGGTTGCCGCCTGCAAGATATACCAGAAGGAAAACTATGATAAGAAGAATCCTTTGGATTATTATATGAAGGGCAGGGCAGGAAAACTTTTACATGATGATACAAAAAAATTGCTTGAAAAGTATCTTTATATGTGTGCCGAAAAGGGTGAGGATTTTACCTTCAGATATATAAAAAATAAAGAGGTTATCCCTATGAGAAGGGATGCCTTAAGTAAAATAGTTGCATTTTCTATAAGATGTAAGGATGCTTTGACCGGCAGAAATAACGATTTTGAAGAAGAGTAGAAGTATATTAGTGATAATTGTTGCTTAGGATCAAACGATAGAGGGAATTATATGAAATTTACACATTTACATGTCCATACGGAATACAGCCTGCTGGATGGTTCTGCTAAGATTAAGGAACTTGTTCATAGAGCAAAGGAACTTGGTATGGATGCTCTTGCAATAACAGACCATGGTGTTATGTATGGAGCTATCGATTTTTATAAGGCTTGTAAGGCTGAAGGAATCAAACCGATTATAGGCTGTGAGGTATATGTTGCTCCCGGTTCAAGATTTGACAGGGAGGCGCAAAGAGGTGATGAGAGATATTATCACCTTATTTTGCTTGCGGAAACAGATGAAGGATATAAGAATCTTTCCAAGATTGTTACCAGAGGATTTACGGAAGGATATTATTATAAGCCTCGTGTAGATATGGAGGTATTAAGGGAGTTTCATGAAGGTGTAATCTGTTTAAGTGCGTGTATAGCCGGAGAGGTTGCTGTTAACCTCAGAAAAAATGATTATGAGAAGGCTAAAGAAGCGGCTTTAAGACATAGAGAAATATTTGGTGAAAATAATTATTTCCTTGAGATGCAGGATCACGGAATACCTGAACAAAGAATAGTCAATCAGGGTGTGATGAGACTTTCCAAAGAGCTTGGCATACCTATGGTTGTAACCAACGATTCACATTATATCAAGGCAGAGGATGCTGAAGCCCATGATATCCTTCTTTGTATCCAGACAGGTAAGAAGGTCACGGATTCAGATAGAATGAGATATGAGGGCGGACAGTATTACTTAAAGTCAGCCGAAGAGATGGAAACTCTCTTCCCATATGCCAAGGAAGCTTTGGAAAATACCAATAAGATAGCCGAAAGGTGTAATGTTGATATAGTATTTGGTGAGCAGAAGGTTCCTAAGTTTGATGTGCCTGAAGGCTACGATGCATTTTCTTATCTGAAGGAATTGTGTGAACAGGGACTTGCTAAAAGATATTCACCGGTTACGGATGAACTTAGAGAAAGACTTTCATATGAGTTAAATACCATAAAAAATATGGGATATGTAGATTATTTCCTTATTGTGTGGGACTTCATAAAATATGCCAAGGATCATGACATACCTGTCGGACCGGGAAGAGGTTCCGCAGCGGGAAGTATAGTTTCTTATTGTCTGGAGATTACCAATATCGAACCAATTAAGTTGAATCTTCTTTTTGAGAGATTTCTTAATCCTGAAAGAGTAACCATGCCCGATATAGACGTGGACTTCTGCGTAGACAGAAGACAGGAGGTTATAGACTATGTCGTAGAAAAATATGGTAAGGAAAAGGTTGTTCAGATAGTTACATTTGGAACTATGGCGGCGAAGATGTGTGTAAGAGATGTCGGACGTGCACTTGATCTTCCTTACAATCTGTGTGATTTGGTTGCCAAGACCATACCAAATGATCTGGGTATGACCATCCCTAAGGCTCTGGAAACTAATCACGAATTTAAGGAAATGTACGATAACAACCCTGATATACATAAGCTGATTGACATGTCAATTAAACTTGAGGGCCTTCCGAGACATGCATCCATGCATGCAGCAGGCGTAGTTATAGGCAGGGAATCAATAGATGAATATGTTCCATTATCAAGAGGTAAAGAAGCAGCTATAACCACTCAGTACAATATGACGACTATCGAGGAATTGGGACTTCTTAAAATGGATTTCCTTGGACTTAGAAATCTTACCGTTATACATGATGCTGTAAATCTTATAAAGGAAAATCATGGTATCGAAATAGATATAGACAATCTTGATTTTAATGATAAGGCTGTATATGACATGATATCAGCCGGCAAAACCGAAGGTGTATTTCAGCTTGAAAGCTCCGGCATGAAAAACTTCATGAAGGAATTAAAGCCCGCCAATATAGAGGATGTTATAGCCGGTATATCTCTTTACAGACCGGGTCCTATGGATTTTATACCTCTTTATATCAAGGGTAAGGAGCATCCGGATCAGGTTGTTTATGACCATCCGGCACTGGAAAAAATCCTTGCACCAACCTATGGCTGTATCGTATATCAGGAGCAGGTTATGCAGATAGTTATGGAGCTTGCCGGATATACTCTCGGAAGAAGTGATCTGGTTAGACGTGCCATGTCCAAGAAAAAAGCAGATGTTATGCTTAAGGAACGCCAAAACTTTGTATATGGTAATGAAGCAGAAAATGTACCGGGTTGTATAAACAGAGGCATAAGCGAAGATATTGCCAATAAGGTATTTGATGAGATGACGGATTTTGCAAAATATGCATTTAACAAATCTCATGCGGCAGCCTATGCCGTGGTTGCATTTCAGACTGCTTACCTCAAGTGCCATTATCCTGTAGAATATATGGCAGCCCTTATATCTTCTGTAAAGATTAATAGTGGTAAGGTAGCAAAGTATATCCAGAGCTGCCGCTCCATGGGCATAAAGATTCTTCCACCGGATATAAATCTTGGAAGAGGAGATTTTTCAACCTCAGGAGATGCGATAAGATATGGTTTGTCCGCAGTCAAGAGTGTGGGAGATGGCGTAACAGAGATAATCAGAGAAGAAATCGATGCAAATGGTCCATTTAAAAACCTTGAAGATTATGTATCAAGGCTTTCCAATAAGGAAGCCAATAAGAGAACTATCGAAAGCTTTATCCTGGCAGGAGCTTTTGACAGCTTTGGATATAACAGAAGACAGATGATGATAGTATATCCTAAGATTCTTGAAAAGGTTGGTCGTGAAAAGAAAAATGCCATGTCAGGGCAGATGTCGCTTATGGATTTTCTGGGTGAAGAAGAAAAGACGGATTTTGAAGTCGCTTATCCTGATGTTGAAGAGTATAACAAGGAGGATTTGCTTGCGGCTGAAAAGGATATGCTTGGAGTATACTTGAGCGGACATCCTCTGGATGATGTCATGGATATAATTAATGCCAGAGCAACAGCAAGCTCTATAGACTTTGTGGCTGAAGAAGATTCCGAAGGTCAGTCGGCAGCTGATGGTGGAAATGCTATATCGGGCGATTCCGATGGCGGATTTAATGTTAAGGATAAGATACCTTATACGGTCGGTGGTCTTATAGAAACTGTCAGCATTAAAACTACCAAGCATGGTGATACCATGGCATTTGTCACTCTTGAGGATTTGTATGGAGAGCTTGAGGTTATAGTATTTCCAAGGGACTATAATCGTTTCAGAGATAAACTTATCAAGGACAGTAAGGTACTTATAAAGGGCAATGCATCTGTTTCCGAGACAGAGGCAAAGCTTATACTTTCCGAGCTCTATACCATCGATGAATTAAAGCTTGATTTGGAAGCAGAAAAGAAAGTAGTATGGGTATGTTTTCAGGATGAACAAAAGTATAATGAGGCAGAAAAGCAGTTTTTAAATATCCTTGAAAAACACCGTGGCAGAAGCAATGTATTTGTCCAGCTTATGAATCCACGCTCCATGAAACGTATGGGAAACCGCTTCAGAGTTCTTGCTGATGAGAGTCTTATGAAGGAACTTGCAGATAATTACGGTGAGAAAAATGTACTTGTCAGAGAGAAAAAGTAGAATGTTATTATTAAGTATACGAGGTTTGAAATATGATAATCACTTCAGCTTCAAATGAAAAACTAAAAAATATAAAGAAACTTTTAAAATCTTCAAAGGAAAGAAATGAACAGTCACTATTTATCGTCGAAGGTATAAGGATGTTTCGAGAGATACCACCGGAGGAAATTGAATCCGTATATGTATCTGAAACCGGTGAAAAAAAGTTTGAAGATGTACTTGAAACTTCTCTTGGAAAAGATTATCAAAGTATGGATGATTATTATGTTGTATCGGATAAAGTGTTTGACAGCATATCCGATACAGGCACGCCTCAAGGGATACTCGCATTGGTAAGACAGAAGGAAAATGATTTATCCAATATAATAAATGAAAAAAGTGATAAGACTGAAAGTTCTGAAAGGTCTGATGCGGATTTAAGTTTGACAGATAACGGATTAAATGTTTCGGATAATGCTTTCATACTTATAATCGAAAAACTGCAGGATCCGGGTAACTTGGGTACGATAATAAGAACTGCCGAAGGAGCAGGTGTAACGGGAATAATCATAAGCAGTGATTCTGTAGATATATATAATCCAAAGGTTGTTCGCTCTACTATGGGTTCGATATTCCGAATGCCTGTCTATATATCAGATAATCTGATAAGAGATATAGAATATTTAAAGGAAAATGGCATAACGGTATACGGTGCTCATTTAAAAGGTGAAAATATATATGATAAGGATTTTAGAAAATCCTGCGCATTTCTTATCGGTAATGAAGGAAACGGACTTTCAGTGGAAGTAAGTAGGACAGCAGAAGAACTGATTAAAATTCCTATGAAGGGCAGGGTGGAGTCGCTTAATGCTGCTACCTCTACGGCAGTTATTGCTTATGAGGTTTTGAGGCAGAGGAATTATTTATAAGGTTTCCTTGTGTTTGTTTCTCCGAGTATATAATCGACACTTGTATTATAATAATGTGCTAATTTAATTAGTATTTCAATTGGTATATCGCGGGTTCCGTTTTCGTAGTGTGAATATGTTCTTTGTGAGATATGGAGTATCTTTCCTAATTCTGTTTGCGTTAAATCGTTATCTTCTCTTAAATCTCTGATACGTTTAATAAACATGCAAATTCCTCCGTTTTTTATATTATATGTAGAACATTTCGTTCTATTGACTTTTAGAACAAATTGGACTAAAATTATCGGAAAGCGTTGCATTACTGATAATTAATTATGCGATTGCTCTTACAAATACTAGAAATTTAAAAACAAGAGAAAATGGGAGGAAACAGAATAATGATGCTAAAAAACAAATAGTTTATTTTTTTGATAGGTGTGTTCTTAGGTGCTTTTTTTAGTGTAATTATTTCATTTAATAATTCAGAAAAAATAGCATATGCGGAAAATACATATGTGACAAGGGCAGAATGGATTCATTACCTTGTTGATACTTTTGATATGGAAATACCGGAAGATAATTTAAAGCCTGATGACTATTTTCCTGATATTGTTGGAAATGAATATTACAATGATATTATTGTTTAAGTAGTAAATAACTATTATATTTTTTGGAGGTAAATGATGAAAATGAAAAGATTTTTTTCTATGTTGATTATTTTTGCACTGATTTTTAATTTTTTTGCATATACAGGTGTTAATGTACTGGCAGTAGAAACAGAAAAAACTTTAATTGATTATGTTGATAGAGCGGTTCCTTTAAATGAAGGAGAAAATTCTGTTAATAGTGATGATGCCTTTACTGCTATAATAACAAAATTTAAGTGGGATAGCATTAATGGTGTATGGAATAAAGATGAAAAAGTTGAGACAGGAAAGTTATATAAGATTGATATAAATAATTTTTCAGATGTTTCGATAGAGTTTAATGCGTATATAAATTATGCTGTATTCTCTGATTTATCAATAGGACTAGATTACTATTCAGGTAATGAAACAACAATTTGCCATTTTTGTTATGCTGATGATGACGAAGCTGATGATAATGAAGCTACATATTATATATGGGTTCAGAATACAGATGTTGGAAATGATTATAGTCAGGCCTTTGTTACAATAGATTCTGCAGTTTCTACTAAACAGTTTCTTGATAAAGCTATTGATGTAAATGTTGGAACATATACTTATCCTGATGATTTTAATGACAATTATTATAGTTATGGTATTACTTATTATGAAAAAAATGAATTTGATATTGTAATTGATGGCACAGAATATGGACATGGTATTGAGTATTATTCTATATTTAATTCGCCATATTTACGAATAACTGTTCCTGCAGGAAAAAAATATGTTGTACTTCCAAACGAATATGAAATTAATGAAAACTCCATTTATATAGATGAAGATGGAAAGGTAAATCTGAGTCATATTTACTATGATAATGGTATAAATATTGCTGCAATGATTCTTGTTGACGAAAATGAAAATAAATACATGCAAAGTTATGATTTTGAACAGGGGTTAGTTGATACTGTTTTGGATAATTCTGATGGTGAGACAGACAAAATATTTTATTTGGCAAGGCATGAAGGTCTAAAGAGCGTAAATATTGAAGATGTAACAGAAGTATCTGATGAAACCGAATATACAATAAGTTTGGATGATTATTTGATTGCAGGATATGGGACTACAATAAATGGTGATTATCAATATAATAGAATTGATTCAACTACTTTTTCAGCTGTCCCCGGTAAAAAAATAGATGTTTATTATGATGGAAATATAAAAAATAATCTTCCAGTAGGTAAGTACATTAAAAAAATAGAATTTACAGGTATTGATACTGATTCTGAAGGCTTTGAATATATAAAAGAGTATGATGGCGCCAATGCAGCTGTTCATTTTATTATGCCTAACAACGATGTTACATTATCATCAATTTTAGCTGATGCAGAAAAATATGAAATAGATTTAAGTAAAGGTGAAACTTCAATACCTGAAAAAGATTTTTTGTCTTTTTATTTTGGATCAAAAATAAATATTATTATTTCTGAAGAGAATCAAAATGATCCGTATGAATATATAGATATTGATAATGATAAAATTGCAGATATAAAAACATTATTATCTTCTTCAGAAAATGAAGAAGACCTATATGTGCAAATTGCAAAGTTAGATAGTTGTGATTTAAAAGGTGATGTTGAAATAGAGGTCAAAGATACAGAAAGACCTAAATACTATTATACGATTAAATTTGGTAAACCGGGTAATGTGAAAAATGCAACTAATACTAATAAAAATTATGAAGGAGCAACAATATCAAATACTGTAGAAGAATTAATGACAAACGTTCTTACACAAGAGGATAAGGAAGCTCTTGAATCAGGTAAAGATATTGAAGTTAGACTTGATGTAGAAGATATATCAGCAACAGTCACTAATGCTGATAAAGATAAAGTTGAAGTGACAAAGCCAAATGGATATGAGATAGGAAGTTTTCTTGATATTAATTTGTTTAAGAAGATAGGCGATGATGAAGAAAAGCAGGTTAATGAAGTGCCTAATGGAAAGGTTAAAGTTGAATTCAATATACCTACAGAACTTAAAAAGGTAGGAAGAGAATATAAGATAGTTAGATTACATGATGGAGTTGCAACTGTACTTCCAGTAACATTAAATGGTTTCAAACTTACATTTGAGTCAGATTTATTCTCAACATATGCGCTTGTTTATTCGGATTCTGAAGTTGAAACAGAAAAAATTTTAATTGATTATATAGATAGAGCGGTTCTTTTAAATGAAGGAGAAAATTCTGTTAATAGTGATGATGCTTTTACTGCTATAATAACAAGATTTGAGTGGGATAGTATTAATGGTGTATGGAATAAAGATGAAAAAGTTGAGACAGGAAAGTTATATAAGATTGATATAAATAATTTTTCAGATGTTTCGATAGAGTTTAACGCTTATATAAATTATGCTGTATTCTCTGATTCATCAATGGGACTTGGTTACTATTTTGGTAATGAAACAACAATTTGTCATTTTAGTTATGCTGATGATGACGAAGCTGAGGATAATGAAGCTACATATTATATATGGGTTCAGAATACAGATGTTGAAAATGATTATAGTCATGCCTTTGTTACAATAGATTCTGCAGTTTCGATTAAACAATTTCTTGAAGAGTCTATTGACGTTGATTTAGGAACATATACTTATTCTAAAGATTTTGATGATGATTATTATAGTAATGCTATTCTGTATTATTGGAAAAATGAATTTGATATTGTAATTGATGGCACAGAATATGGACATGGTATTGAGTATTGTAATAATTATAATTTGCCATATCTACGATTAACTGTTCCTGCAGGAAAAAAATATGTCGTGTTTCCGAACGAATATGAATTTATTGAAAATTCGGTTTATCTATATGATGATGGTAAAGAAAATTTTGGATATGTTTTCTATGATAACGGTATATATATTGCTGCTGAGATACTTGCTGATAAAAATGGCAATGAATACTTTCAAAAACCTGATTATTATCAAGGATTAGTTGATACTGTTTTAGATAATTCTGATGGAAAGACAGACAAAGTGTTTTATATAGAACGACATGAAGGCTTAAAGAGTGTAAAGATTGAAGATGTAACCACAAAACAGATAGAGAAAATAACACTTGATAATAGTAGCATTACTTTAAATGTAAATGATACTCAGACTTTAACGGCAACTATAACTCCCACATATTCAAGTGATAAAACAATTAAATGGAGCAGCTCAGATACAAGTATTGCTACAGTAAATGAGAATGGAGAGGTAACTGCAAAATCAGTTGGAACAGCAATAATAACAGTTACTGCTAATGATGGAAGCGGAGAGAGTGCAACATGTACAGTAATTGTAGAACAGCCTACTAGTGATCAAGGTATTATAGAAAACTCTACATCAGAAAATGAGAATTATGCTTCAGCTTCACTTCCTAATTCATCTGATGAATTAAAAAATGCAATTTTAACATTAGATGAGCAGGCTCAATTGGAAGAAGGTACAGATGTTAAGGTATGGCTTGATGTCGATGATATAACTTCAACAGTTTCAAAAACCGATAAAGATAAGATTGAAGCAAATAAGCCAAAAGGTTTTGAAGTTGGAAGTTACTTGGATATCAGTTTATTTAAGAAGATAGGTACTAATGCTGAAACACCTGTAACAAATACTTCAGGAAAAATAAAGATTCAGATATCCGTACCTGCAAATCTTCAGAAGACAGGAAGAGATTATAAAATTGCAAGATTGCACGATGGAATTACAACTATTCTTTCAGTTGCAAAAAATGGATATGACCTTACATTTGAAACAGATCAGTTTTCTACATATGCACTTTTATATTCTGACCCTGTAGAAGATAAAAAGACAGATAATAAGTCGGATGATAAGCAGAATACAAAAACAGATACTAAAACTGATACAAAGACAGATACAACAGTTAAGACCGTAAATATGTATCGACTCTACAATCCAAACAGTGGAGAGCATTTCTATACAGCTAATGTAAAAGAAAAAGATAATCTTGTCAGCGTAGGATGGAGATATGAAGGTATAGGATGGAAAGCACCGGTTAAATCCAATACTCCTGTATACAGACTTTATAATAAAAATGCCGGAGACCATCACTATACTATGAGTGAAAAAGAAAAAGATAATCTTGTAAAATTAGGCTGGAAATATGAAGGAATAGGCTGGTATTCAGATGATGCTAAGTCAGTTCCATTATACAGACAGTATAATCCAAATGCGAAAGCAGGAAGCCATAACTATACTACAAGCAAGTCGGAAAATGATATGCTTGTAGGTGTAGGTTGGAAAGGCGAAGGCGTTGGTTGGTACGGAGTGAAATAATAATCTTTTGATATTATAAAAACCTGATTTATGATTTTGTTGTTTTTGACATATATTGGTTGATTTAACAAGAGTCGTAGATATATAAAAAGATAAATTATATTATCAACATATTGCAAATTGCAGTAATTGTGATGATTTGGAGATTATATTGGCTACATTATAATAAATTACCTTATGAATATTTTATGAAAGGACAGTGGTGTTATGAAGTTAAAAAAATTTATTGCAACAGTATTATGTGGTGTTTTAATACTATCTGGAAGTGGTATTGCATATCCGGCTAAAGCGAAGGAGTTGAATGAAACAAATAAAGTCAAAGAGGATAATTCCTTAAAGCAGGTAGGTGAAGAACTTGATGCACCTACTAATGTAAGGTGGGAAGGCGGAGTTGCCAAATGGGATGCTGTAGACGGTGCAAACTATTATACTCTAAAACTATTTAAGGATGGAGAATTATGGGGAGAATATCCTTCATTGACATATACAGAATATAATTTGGAAAATGATATAACTAAGTATGCAGGAACCTATTCTTTCTCAATTACAGCCAGGAAAGATAAAGATAATTATTATACCGGTATTTCTGCTGAAGTATACTCATCAAATAATCGAGTAGTATCATCAGAAGAAGCGAAATATGAAATGCTTCCTGACCCTACTAATGTAAGATGGGATGGTATGGTTGAAAAATGGGATGCTGTAGAAGGAGCAGGGTGTTATTTTGTATCATTGTCAAGAGATGGAGTACATGTTTGGCAATGGTTTACAGAGGATACAGAGGCTGATTGGTCAGGTTATATTAACGGAAGTGGAACTTATATAGCTGGTGTTACTGCATTAAAAGATATGAACAGTTTTTATCGTGAAGGTCCATTCTCTAATTGTGTATCTACAGATGAATATGTTTACGGTGAACCAAATGATGTAGAAAAATATAATATTATTCTTGATAGCTGTTTATCTTCTTTTTGGTATTTTGAACAAGGAAGTAATGCAATAAGGTTTGTTGAAACTGCGTCACCTGGCGATAGAATAGAAATTCGATATGACCAAGATATAAATTCAATACCTAAGGGAAAATATATCAAAGATATAAAATATACAGGTGTTGATAATACAGATGAAGGCTTTCAATTCGATGAAGGTGGTATTTTTGGCGCAAGTATTGCTTTTGATATGCCGGAAAATGATGTAAGTTTTGAAGCTGTATTAGGAGATACAGAAGATTACATAATTGACTTAAGTAAAGATAATATAACAATATCTCCCGCTGTATGGAACTGTTTGTATTATTCAACTTATAATTCTGAAGATTATAGTTGGAACGATGAAGAAGATTCTAATAATGTTTATTGGGATGTATTAGACATTGGTTCTGATGGAACATGGGATATTAAGATTTCAGGTCAGGAAAATTATTATAAATCATTTAAAGTTATAAAAAATCCTGATACAAATTTAAATAGTTTAATTAGACTCACACCGGATGATGATTATAGACCAAATTATTATGTATGTCTTGACTTTGAAGACAAAGAAGAAGGGACTCTGGATAACACAACTATTCCTAGTGATAACTATGCAGGAGCAACATTATCAAATACTGTAGAAGAATTAAAGACAAACGTTCTTACAGCAGAAGATAAAGAAGCACTTGAGGCCGGTGAGGATATTAAGGTATGGCTTGATGTTGATGATATAACTTCAACAGTTTCAAAAACCGACAAAGATAAGATTGAAGCAAATAAGCCAAAAGGTTTTGAAGTTGGAAGTTACTTGGATATCAGTTTATTTAAGAAGATAGGTACTAATGCTGAAACACCTGTAACAAATACTTCAGGAAAAATAAAGATTCAGATATCAGTACCTGCAAATCTTCAGAAGACAGGAAGAGATTATAAGATTGCAAGATTGCATAATGGAACTACAACCATTCTTTCAGTTACAAAAAATGGATACGATCTTACATTTGAAACAGATCAGTTTTCAACATATGCACTTTTATATTCTGATCCTGTGGAAGATAAAAAGACAGACGATAAGACCGATACAAAAACTGATACAACAGTAAAAACAGTAAATATGTATCGTCTCTATAATCCAAACAGCGGAGAGCATTTCTATACAGCTAATGAAAAAGAAAAAAATAATCTTGTCAGCGTAGGATGGAGATATGAAGGTATAGGCTGGAAAGCGCCGGTTAAATCCAATACTCCTGTATACAGACTTTATAATAAGAATGCCGGAGACCATCACTATACTATGAGTGAAAAAGAAAAAGATAATCTTGTAAAATTAGGCTGGAAATATGAAGGAATAGGCTGGTATTCAGATGATGCAAAGTCAGTTCCGTTATACAGACAGTATAATCCAAATGCAAAGGCAGGAAGCCATAACTATACTACAAGCAAATCGGAAAATGATATGCTCGTAGGTGTAGGTTGGAAAGGCGAAGGCGTTGGCTGGTATGGCGTAAAATAATTTATAATATAAAATGACAAGTCGATATTGACTTGTCATTTTATATAGAGTATAATACGACTAATCGGAATTATACTAAAATTAAATGATGCAGATTTGAAACTTGACAAAATCAGTAACTGTATATACACTGTATATACAGAAAGGGAGGGCGATACTATGAAAGTCAAGTTCAGAGAAGTTGGTAACAGTTTAACAATAACTATTCCTAAAGATATTGTCAAAGTTCTTAATTTAAAACAAGGAATGGAGGCCGAGGTTAATATGAAAGATAATAGAATTATGGTTGTTCCGATTAAGACAACTTCTAATATATCGATAAAGTCTTTATTTAAAGATTACAATGGTGATTATAAGCCTAACGAGATTGATTGGGGTAATAAGAGAGGAAACGAAATATGGTAAAACAAGGAGATATTATTAGGATTGATTTTAGTCCTGTTGTTGGACATGAAGAAGATAACTATAGACCTGGATTAGTTGTCAGTAATGATGATTATAACGAGTTTTGTGGCGGGATTATTTTGGTATGCCCGGTTTCACACGCTAAAGATTTTCCGTTACATATAGATTTACCTGAAAACTTATCAACAGATGGAAAAGTTTTGTGTGAACATATCAGAGCATTAGATATCAATGCAAGAAAATATAAATATATTGAAACTGTATCTGATGAATTCATAAAAGATATTTCAGATATTTTAAAGGCATGTGTAGATGTTAATGTTAAGGCAAGTGATGTCTGATAAATATGTAAAAATATTTGAAGGAATAAGTCCAGCGGTGATATGTCAAGTATAAATTTATAAGTTTTTTAAGTCTTTTTTGTATCATTTACTGGAAAAAGGGTAACCTTAATAAGCCCTGCAAAATCTGCTTTTTTGAAGCAGGGCATTCATCAGCAGGAATAG
>JAFUGL010000040.1 GCA_017469405.1 Lachnospiraceae bacterium
TCTACAACTACATAGCAATGATTATTGATATTATAAAATAACATATCCAAAAATTGTTCTGTTTCTCCCACAACTAAACGATATTCTCTTCCAACAAAAGCAAATCCCATACCAAGTTCTAAAAGAAATTGTTGAACATTTGCCATCAAAGCATCCTTAAGCTCTTTCTCATCGTAACCCTCTCTCAATGTCAAAAAATCAAAATTGTATGGATCCCTTGTCATAGCTTGTGCCAAATCGCTTTCTATCTTTGGAAGTGTTAGTGTAAAATTAGAAATTGCTTTTCCTTCCCTTTCATACAAATTTGTATCTAAAAAATTCATTAAAACAGCTCTTGACCAATTATTTTCAAGTGTCTTTCTTACAAAAAATAATGCTTTTTCTTTATTATTCTTACATTTATCAATTATGAGTTTATTATGTCCCCATGGTATCATAAATATAATCTGTTCAGAATTTACCCCAACTTGAGGTAAATTTGTGTCGGTATTCAATTCTACCTCAAGTTGGGGTAAAATTTGAACATCAGGATAAAGTTCATAAAACCATTTCATATAATGTAAATTTGTGACAGAAAAAGATTTAACATCTGGCAACACATTCTGCAAATCCAAACTAAGATTTTTAAAAAATGCTTTACCATAATCGTGTTTTCTTTCCTTGTTTGAAATATCTTTACCAAGTTGCCAATAAAATTCAAGCATTTCTTCATTAACTTTTACTGCTGCTTTTATTTGACTATTTTTATATCTTTTTCCTACTTCATTAATCCATAAAGCATATTCATTGTCCATTTTAATTAGTTCACTCATATATAATTTCTCCTAATCTTAATTAAACTCATGCATTTTTAATTTAAAAAAATAATAACACATTTTATCAATTATCCCAAGAAATTTCTAAACATCACACCCTCAAGTGCTTCCATTGATTTATTAATACCATCCTGAGTGGCATCTGCATATACATTTAAGGTGGTACTTATATCTGCATGCCCTAGTATGCTTTGAATTGCTTTTAAATCGTCAGAATTCTTGCACAACTGAGTTGCAAATGTATGCCTTAACTGATGTGTGGAAAATTCGGATATAGGATTGTCCGGATGTTCTTGATTGTATTCTCTGACAATCTGTTTAATCTGGGTTGCTACATTTTCCCTTGTATGTAGCTTACCACGTTCGGAAACAAATACAAAATTTTAATATCCGTCAACTACTGGTTGAGTTATCCCCAAAGCAAGTTGTTTTTCTTTTTCGGCAAGAAGAGCCTTCCTTACGTCCGAAAGCATAGGTATTTTCCTATTACCCGCAAAAGACTTAGGACGTTTTATAATTTGTTTATAGTGACCGTCAATTTTTATGTAAGCTACAGAGTGATTAATACTTATTATATTATTTTTAAAGTCCAAATCCTCCCATCTAATGCCCAAAGCCTCACCAACTCTGCATCCCGTACCCAAAAGAAAAATTAGAAGATTTTTAATATTTTGATGCTTCGCAGAGTTCATAGCATAATTAATAAATGCAATTTGCTCATCCTCATTAAGTGCACATACCTTAGTCGGTCTCTCTCCACACTCACGTTTTATCTCTCCAATCACACCACGAGCCGGATTTTTTAAAATAATATCATCATAAACCGCCATCTCAAGCATTGGCAGAAGTATACAATCAATGCGTGCCAATGTTGAAACGCTTAAATGTTTTTCGCCGGAGAGCAAATCAAGATAAAAGCCTTTAATCATTGATCGTTTAATGTCTTTCAATCTGATATTTCCTATTTTATCACGTATGTAACTGTTATAGGTTATAGTCATAGTATAAAATGTAGTCTGCTGCACAGTTTTTTTCTTATTTTCGAGATAAACCTTAGCCAAATCGTTAAGCATTATCTTTTGCTTATCCACATTTAATCCTTTGCTTATATTATCAAAATATTCTTCTTCCTTTAAACGCAGTTCTTTAAGTGTCGGAGCATAAATAGTATGTCTTTTTTTATCTTTCGTTATACGAAACATATATGTACCGTCTTTACGCTGACTTTCGCCTTTCCTCAAAATACGCTTTCTGCTATCCATTCTCTTTTCCATCTTAATCCTCCTCTCAATAATTATCTTTTTATAATTAATTTCTTTTTTTGCCCTTTTTTATTTACTGTTCACTTAACAATATATTAATATGTGCACATAGATATTTCAATTCGCGTTCTTCACAAAATATATGTGCACATATACAATGAATATTGTATATAATTTACAAACTATATTATTTGACTTTTAAAATACTATTTAGTATCATAAATTTAAATAAATAATAAGGAGCACTGCCATGCAAGAGGAAAAGAAAAGCAGATATACCCCTGCACAAGCAAAAGCAGCTAAAAAATATTTGACTAATACTGTTGAAGATATCAAAATACGCGTGCCAAAGGGTAAAAAAGAATACTACAAAGCAGTCGCAAAGAAATCCGGCGAGTCATTAAACCATCTTATGATACGTGCTGTTGATACATTAATTGAAAATGAACATTTATCCGAATAGGTAGCAGAGTAAACTTCTGCTACCTATTTGAATGTTTACTCCTTATACTCGTTTTCAACATAGTAAAAGAATCTTTTAACATCGATTCTTACCGCCCTGCCGATATGTAAATATGCACCGGCATCCTTTGCAATTTTTACAACTGTTCCTCTACAAAGGTTTATATCAGACATTACCTGTTCGACCGTTTGGTACTTTGCCGATTTATTTCTGTTTGGCTTATTCATAAAATCACCCCACTTTCCAAAATAATTAAAATCAAATTTCATAAAGACATATTACTAATTAATTTTCATAAGTTCATTACATCCGATGTCTGTATTTTGTCGGGAAATAAAAAGGACAAATTTTTTTTGATTTAAAATTTGTCCTAAAATCACTTTTATAGTTTTTATACTTTTCACAGAGCAAGTTTCTCACCGTCGGACAAAAACCCTGTTTTTAAAATCCGGTGCATGCCACTTGTTGGGGATTTTCCCCAAACCCTAAAACGAAAAAATCCTATTTTTCTATCAGCACGTTCGTGAGCGATTATACATCATCATTCTTTATACGATTTATCTTATCAATTAGAGATATCCTCATTTTATGTAAAACATTTGCATATACATCAATAACTTTTATATCTCCGTCATGTAATATCATCATATTTGATTTATGTGCAATATGATTAATTCCCTCACCTATATAGGAAAGTTCATCCATAATTTTCTTTAAATCTCTTCTTAACAAGATATACTTTCCTGCCTCACTGTTACATAAAATAAGCTCCCTTATAAATTCCGACTCGCTCATTCTTAATTTCTCACTTTTCCTTTTTGCCGTATCTGCCGTTACCTCATCAAAGCGATAATGCTTTCTAATCTTATAATGCATATTAATCATCCTCCTTCAATTTTTTTACAAATAAAAAATGCCATACGATCAAATCGCACAGCATTTACTCTTTTACCGATTACAGCATAACATATAAACAATACGTATTCAATTGTACAAAATTGTAAAGAATTGTATTTTATATGCCTGCTGATTTATATAATTATTTCATGCAATCGGCAATTTTTTTTCATAGCTTTCTGTATAAACGATAGCACATCCTGAAGTGTATTTCAATTAATATGGATTAACATTAATTATTATTTTTCCAAAAATTAATTCCATGAATATAAAGTGAAATATTTATGTGTGTACATCTAGTTATAAATAGCAAGATACGCATTTTGTACACACAAATGCATTCTTGTTCTGGGACACCCCTAAAACCCCGATTTATAACCCTCTTTATATACAAAATAATTATATTATTCCTATTTGCAATATATAATCCATGAACCAAGTGCTGTTTCAACTTTCTCAACTTCAACAGTCATTGTATCTCCCACTTCTGCACCTATATTATCTTTTATAATAAAATTCAAATGCTCACCCGCCCATAAATCATATCCAAACAGTGAATCAGGAGCAACATTAACTACTGTAAAGGTTACTATTGCACCTGTACCATCAATTCCATTATTTAATGCACTTTCAAAATCCTCCGCACAAGAATACTCCGAATTTTGTTCCGATATTTCAGTATTTTCAGCAGTATTATCATTTTTATTTGATTCATTTGCTATGGAAAAATCAACTGATACTTCCGTTGTTTTTATTTGCTTCAAATCCAAATCATCAGATGGCTTACTACACGCAGTCATTACAAACGTCAAAAAAATGATTGGAAAAATAATTTTTTTCATTATATAAACACCTCTAATTTATCTCTATCGCATTTACAATCATCATACTTGGAATGGTAATACTAGCTCCCATCACAGATTCATAGGTAATTAATCCGGTATATAATCCGTATACTGTAATTTTGTCTTCCTCTAAAATTCGCTTATCAACTATCTTACTATCATAAATAACCATTATTATGTTATCATAATCGCTGTTAACCGCTACCCTAAGTTGTGTGTATCCATCATCCTCCGTAACTTGAATAACCTTTCCTTTTATTTTTATAGCTTTTCCTTCAAAATCATCCGGAGTCCTTGCTAAATCGTCATATGTTACCGTTCCATCATATTCATCTAAATTTGTTGGTTGCTCATATGTTACTTCATTTTCCGCCAGTAAAGCATTATATTCTATACAAACTTGTTCATAATCAGATACAAGTGAATTATAATCACTCTCTAGCGATTCATAATTAGTTTTCAATTCATTATAATTCGTTCCTAAAGTATCATAATCTGAAACTATTGTATTATATTGTTCAACAACCTCGTTATAATCCTTCTCAAATTTTTTAACATCCTTTTCCCACGATTTTTTTACAATTATGATTCCGGCAACCAAACCACTAACCGATAAGAAATAAATCAATACTGTTATTATAATTACTCCTGTTCTTTTACGAGGTTTTATTTGATTAATATTATCTGTTTGAAAACCATTTTCCATTTTTATTTCCTTTCTTATTCTGAATGTTATAAAAATTATATACTACTTTGAAAACAAAACACTGTCAGGAAGCCCCCATTGAGACATATACTGATTTAATTTATCTTTTGAAGCATAAATACAAATTTCTGTGTACTTATAATTATCATCATAATAAATATAACTAATTTCAATTAGAAAATCATTTTTATTTTCAAAAGTATTTATTCGCTCTTTTTGGCGTAAAAGTAAGTATTTTATCCAAGCCTCACAATCTGTAAGATTTGGTTGAAATTCAGAAAAGGTTTCAATCAAAGTTTCTCTATTTTTTTCTTTATCATCACTAAAATTTATTTTCTTTATGTCTCCAGGCAAGTCATAATCAAAATCTTTATATCCATTCTCAATTAATTTTTCGTAATCAGAATTAATTGTATCAATTGATATCTCGCCTTGAGAATTAAATAATTTATCATATGAAAGCCCAGTGTCAACATACCCAGCTTTTCTTAAATCTCTCAGTTCTGATTCACTACCTGTTCCGTCAGATATTTCAAAATCCATATTATTTAATATATATATATTAATAGTTCCATTATCATCATCTCCAAACCAATCAAATTTACTTATACAAACCTTAAATTCATCAATGTTAATATTTTCTATAAGCTTACCATCTCTATAATATTCATAATCGCTAACATCTAAAGGTGCAGCATGTCCATAATCTAAAACAATTCCATTTTCTATTTTATCCAAATCATTAATTCCATCATTATAAGATATTTCATATTTTGCTCCATCAATTAAAACATATAAGTTATTTTCAGAATTTTTGTTTTCTTCATCTTTTTTATTTCCAAGAAAATGAACAGTCAAGAAAACTCCTATTCCAATTATTAAAAACAAAAAAATTACAATTAATACTTTAGCAGATTTAGTTAATTTATTATTAGCTAATCTTTTTTTCGAAACCGTTTCAAAATCTTTAATTTTCGCCCCACAGTTACTGCAAAACAAACTTCCGTCAGCTATCTTTGCACCACATTGATTACAAAACATTTAAATTACCTCCCCTAAAAAACAATTTCAAATCAATTCATTAAATGATTACAACAAGAACAAATTATATAAACTGCAGTATCACTTTTGACATTCATCATTTTAAAAAAGCCAAAATCCTCTATTTAAAAAAACAGTATTATAAAAATAATATTTTTATATTATATTTATAATATATTATCATATCAAATAATAATTTACAATATACTTATATTAGATTATAGAGGTGTAAATTATGTTTGAATTAAAAAAAGAATCAAGTGATTATGAAAATAAATCTCTCAGATTACCTAAAGAATTAATTGAAAAAGTACAATCATTAGCTAATGAATATAATATGTCTTTTAATAAAGTGGTTATTCAGTGTATAGAGTATTCCCTTGATAATATGAAAAAAGATGATTAAAGCTAAATACATTTATTATATATTTAACTGCATTCAATAATGCAGTTATTTTTTTATTCATTACAAAGTATTTTTCAGAAAAATGGTGTAAAAATGGTGTAAATAGACTTTTCAGACTATTTCAGATAACAAATAAAGAAAAAAGACCAATCCCCGCCAACCCGCCTATCTCCAAACAGGAGAAGAGGACAGTCAACGAACGACTGTCCTCTTCGGAGAAGGTATTTTGTTACTTATGGGGTGTAGCAAAAAACTATATAATGTATTGGGGGTTACAAGTATTATTATACTCAAATCCGTTAAAAAGTGTATCCAACTTTTAAATTTTTATAAAAAATTTTTTATGCAGTATGCACATAACTTTTAAACGTTAGACAAAACTTTTACTAAATTATATCCCCATTTTTTGTGCATTTTGTCTAATTGTTCAAAAATAGCGACTCAAACTCGTCTTTTTCGATTCTCTCCTTCTCAAGAAGAAGATTAGCACATTTATGCAAGACATCCATATTTTCCATGATTATTCTCTTTGCCTCGGCATAACACTCATCGATTATTCTTCTTACTTCTTCATCAATGGTTTTAGCCATCTTGTCGCTATAATTTCTCGAATGTCCCAAATCTCTGCCTAAGAATACCTCTTCGCCATTGTCTACCTCATAGTTGATGAGGCCGACCTTTTCGGAAAAACCGTACTTGATAACCATTGCACGGGCTGTTTCCGTAGCCTGCTTGATATCCTGTGATGCTCCGGTGGTTACATCGTCAAATATAAGCTCCTCTGCAATTCTTCCGCCAAAGCTTACCTGTATATCCTGAAGCATCTTTTTCTTGGTATTAAATACGTTATCATTTTCAGGAAGCGGCATAGTATATCCGCCTGCTCCACGTCCGTTAGGAATAATTGATACAAGTCTTACAGGACCAACCTCTGAAAGCAAATGGAACAATATCGCATGGCCTGATTCGTGGTAGGCTGTAATCTTTCTTTCCTTTTCCGGTACAAGACGGCTCTTTTTCTCTCCACCGATTCCTATCTTGATAAAGCTCTTATCTACATCATCCTTGGTGATATATGGTCTGTTATTTCTTGCGGCACTTATCGCAGATTCATTCATAAGATTTTCAAGATCAGCACCGGCAAAACCGGCAGTTGTTCTTGCAAGCTCATGTAAATCTATATCATCTGCAAACTTCTTATTTCTTACATGTACCTTAAGTATTTCTTCTCTACCCTTAACATCCGGTCTTCCAACCATAACCTTTCTGTCAAAACGTCCAGGACGCAAAATCGCAGGATCAAGGATATCTACTCTGTTTGTTGCTGCAAGAACTATAATGCCCTCGTTGGTGCCAAATCCGTCCATCTCAACCAAAAGCTGGTTAAGAGTCTGCTCACGCTCATCATGACCGCCGCCAAGACCTGAACCTCTTTTTCTTGCAACTGCATCTATCTCATCTATAAATACTATACAAGGTGCATTTTTCTTTGCATCCTCAAACAAATCTCTTACACGTGATGCACCGACACCGACAAACATCTCAACAAAGTCCGAACCGGAGATTGTGAAAAATGGTACGCCTGCCTCTCCTGCAACTGCCTTTGCAAGTAAGGTCTTACCTGTTCCCGGAGGTCCCTCAAGAAGAACACCCTTAGGAATTCTTGCACCTAAATCATTGTATTTTTTAGGCTCTTTGAGGAAATCAACGATTTCCGCCATATCCTCTTTTTCTTCTTCAAGTCCGGCAACATCCTTAAAGGTATATTTCTGATCCTTCTCTGTCATCACACGGGCACGGCTCTTGCCGAAGTTCATCACTCTTCCGCCACTGCTACCGCCTCCGGCGCCACCGCCACTTACGCCTCCCATAAGGACGATCATAAGCACAACTAAAAGAACTACTCCAACTATAACAGGCATCCAGGTCCAAAATGCGCTCTGTCTCGGCACATCGTAAAGGCTCATATTAACCTGTCCGCCTTTTCTGTTCATTACGATATCCTGAACCACATTTACATCAGATACGTAAAACTCGATGCTTGAACCGCTGGTATAGGTTATTGTAACCGTACCTGTCGGTATCTCACTATTTTGATATATCTCAACTTCGCTGATAAGCTCCTCGTTTATGTCGCTTTTAAAATTATCTATAGTATAATCCGTATCAGTCTCCTGTGATCTGCTCTGCAGCCAAAGCACGATACAAAAACCGATAAAGAACAATAGAAGATAAAAGCCAAGTCCTCTTCTTATACTATTTTTCATTTCTCGCTCCTTTCTTTATCCGCATAGTATAAATTATTCTTCGATAACGCCTATATAAGGCAGATTTCTATACTTTTGTGCACAGTCAAGTCCATATCCCACAACAAATCTGTCCGGTATTTCAAAGCAGGTCATATCCGGCTCGATATCCACCACTCGTCTTGACGGTTTATCTAAAAGAGTAATTACTTTGAAGCTTGCCGGATGTCTCTCTTTCAAAATCTTAACAAGATAGGATAAGGTTCTTCCTGAATCCATTATGTCTTCAACTAAGATAACTTCTCTTCCCTCTATGCTTTCATCCAAATCCTTGATTAGCTTCACAACTCCCGAAGAGGTTGTTCCGTTGCCATAGCTGCTAACCGACATAAAGTCAAGTGTAACAGGCAATGTAATCCTCTTTGCCAGCTCGCACATAAAAAATACGCTTCCCTTTAGAACTCCGATCAAATGTACCGTCTTTCCTTCGTAGTCGCGGCTTATTTTTTCTGCCATCTCAGCAATCTTAGCATTTACCTTTTCCTCGCTGATTAAAACACCGATTTTCTCCATAGTATCACTCTCCTTACGTTATATTTTCTTTTGTATCATCAGTTTAGCTTATATTCCATATATAATATTTTTTCGGTTTTATCATCTATCTTATAAGCTTCACTATATCTAAGACCTACCGCCCATATTATCTCACTGCCGCAAGCAATAACAGGCCATGAAAGTCTCTTTTCCCTGTCCACCTTATTATCAATAAAAACCCTTGATAACTTCTTGGAATTGCCCTTATCATCAATTATTATATAATCCCCTTCCTGTGGGGTTCTTATACAAAGAGCACCTTTTATTTTACCATAATCAGCCATTTTAGTATAGTTATTTTTTATTATTTGAGTTTCCGAATTGCAGCTGTCGATATACAAATTAATGCAACCATCTCCCAAAACCAATGTGTATCTTCCTTTTTCCAAGGTATCAGCATCAATATCAAAAGAAAATCCACTGTCTTCCTGCTTCAGGTTGGAGATAATCAGCCTGTCATAGCTTATCCTTGCTGTTATATCATAAGGAAGATTGACGCTGCTTCCGGACTTGCTCTCCATAAGCTTAAGCACGTCCTCTATATGTCTTCTGGTTATATCCTTCTTTTTTCCGGCAACCTTTGCTATAGCCTCATGGATAATATTTTCCCTGATAAGCTTAGGCAGCTTAATTATAGCCGTCTTATCAAGTGCAAGCATAGATTCCGAATTCTTACCGGTCATACTTTTTGCGTTAAAGTTCTTTTTTACATCCTTATTATCAGCAAGTCCTTTATCTAAAAACACTTCATCAACTATACACCTTTCAAGCTCTGCCTCACTCGTTTTATTTATAAGCTTGTAAGCTTCATATGCCTCATCTGCCATATCGGCTATATGCTCTATAGCGCCGTCATTCAATTCAAGCAATGTCGGTAAAACTATATGTCTTATTTTATTTCTGTCATAATCCTTGGAAAGATTTGTCGAATCGGTTCTAAAATCCTGTCCCTGCTTTTCAAGATATGCCTCTATCTCATCTCTTCTAACGCATAAAAGCGGTCTTATTATATCACCGCGAACCGCCTTAATTCCGGAAAGTCCGTTTATGCCGCTGCCTCTTGTCATATTAAATATAACGGTTTCCGCCAGATCATTTTTATTGTGGGCAACTGCAATCTTTGCCGCTCCCAATTTTACCCTTTGTTCTTCAAAGCAGGCATATCTGAATTTTCTTCCCGCCTCCTCGACAGTCATCCTTTCATCCTTTGCATAAGCCTTTATATCCTTATGATAGACCTCAAGCGGTACGCCAAGCTTTTCACAAAGCCTTATACAAAACTCTTCGTCTGCATCTGCCTCATCACCGCGCAGCATATGATTGATATGAACCGCATAAGCCTTCGCTCCAAGCTTCTTTAAAACCATAAGCAGACATACCGAATCAGCACCGCCGGATAGCCCGACGATAACTTTGTCACCCGACCCAATCATATCATTTTCATATATATATTTTTTTATCTTATACTCAAAGCTTCTCATATGTATAATAATCTCCCCGAAATTATTGTAAAATAATATCATAACAAAGGGCTAAAGTATAGCCTTATCACAAACTTTTCACAACTTCACAAATCGATAATTCCCAAACCTAAGAACTCTTAACAACCTTTAAGACTTTTTCGACCGTCTCATCCCATTTTCTTAACAACTTTGCACACTATTATAGTCGCATCATCCTTAAGACGGTTGCCGCTTAAGGACTTAATACTTCCCACTATCTCATCTGCCAGTTCATCAGGTGTCATCGCATCCGATGAAAGCATAAGCTCCTTCATATAGTCTTCTTTATTTTCAAATAATATGCTCTCAAGCATACCATCACTTACCATAACTATCATATCATTTGAATAGAATTTTTTCATGCATTTTTCGCATATTGCATCGGGAGTAATTCCCACCGGAAGGGACGTCGATTTTATCATCTCAATCCACTCACCTCTTTTAACAAAGGTTGTAGCTGCACCCTGCTTATATATCCTGCCACAGCCTGTGTACAAATCAACAATCATCATATCAAGTGTCGAAAAGCTTTCTCCCTTGTTTTTTTCCGCAAGATATGAATTGACAACCCTTATGGACATCTCCTTGTCAAATCCGGCATTTAAAAGTTCCTCCAAAGAAACAATCAATTGATTACTGTCCCTTGATGCCTTTTCTCCATTGCCCATACCATCCGCTATTAGCAGGAGCTTTTGACCGGTTCCTATATCTCCTATATAAAAATTATCCCCGGAAACCTCATCCTCATATCTGCTTAACCGCCTTACTGCCGTTTCACACCTATAGTCCGGTTTTTCAATCATGCAAAGCATATCATATCTCTTACTCACTATACTTTTACTCTCATCCTTAAGCAAGAGCCTTACCTTCATGTTTTCCTCAACTATTTTTCTGACGGTTTCGGCAGTTACAAGTCTTCCCCTCCTCACACGGGCATTTATATAAACCTCATACCTCTCATCCTGGTTTTTAATCATAAGTATATTTTTGACAAGCACCTCTTTTTTGGAAAGTTCCTCTATAATCGACGCTTCTATAGTCTTCCTTATCGGAACCATCTCATTTAACTGATTGGTGAAATTATCTATTATATTGCCCACATCATTGAAGCTGATACCGGTTCCGGCATCTCCGGCAAATGTATATTCAATTCTTTTAAAGGCATCAGCAAGCTTATTTACCCTTTCCACCACAATTCTTCCCCACTCGGGAGTATTATCAGGCTCGTAATAGCCTGCCTTGTCATCAAGTCTAAGCATCAGTCTGTCCGGTGCCAGTATAAATACAAGTATCGCCGAATAAAGTGCCTTTATCCCTTCTTCAGATAGCAGCATATCAAAATGCGTAAATCCGGCTATGTAATATATAATTAAAAATGAAGCTGCCTGGATAAACCTTCCTCCTTCGATAAATATTAAAAGCGCATAAACCAAAAGTGATATGGTAAGATATGCCACAAGAAAGTCCATCTCTCCCGTTTTTATCCCCATCAATATACCGGAAAAGGCAGTCCATGTAAGCCCGATGCCAAATCCAAACTTATACCATGCAAAAAGTATCGAAAAGACAAAAAAAGTCTGTGCGACAGTTATCCCATAAACCTCCAAAGGCATACCATAAAATGAAGCTGCAAAAAAGCAAATAACACCCAATGCCGTTTCATTGTCCGTAACTATAGAAAGCGGATCACTTCGCAGACCTGAAATTCCTTTATAAAAAACTATAACTGCTGCAAATGCTAGAGCAGCCATGATACCTGTATCAAAATAATTAATGTATTCATCCGTAACAAAGCCTGTAACACCGTGAACCACAAAGGTTATACCGCCCGTTATAAGAGCTGTCAGATAATTTTTACCCCTTAAGGTAATTGAATTCTTAAGCGATAGAAGAATCATTAAAAAAATCATTATTGAACCATATTCAAATAGCATATATGGCAAGCTCATAGTTGCTATCCCGCCCATAAGACCGATAAATATAAGCCATACATTTTCACCCGAAAGTAAAAAAGCCACCAGCGCTCCGATTGCAAACGGATTCATATTCATAACAAATGCCCTGCCGATAAAAAAAGCAAAAGCAGCAAAGCCTATGCCTTTAAGCCTGTCAGATATCTTCATAATCTACCTCCTGATGAAACTATTTTTACATTCTTTCGTATATCTCCCCAAAATATCATAATTTCATATCAGCCTAAAAATTATAGCTTTGTACGGATTAATTTTCTGTCTAACTCTGGAGGCTTTGCAAAATAATTATTGACAAAAAAAGACCGCTCCGATTGACTCGAAGCGGCAATAAATCTTATTTACTCCTGTGGCTTAATAACTATCTCATCCGGATAAACAAGTCCAAGCTTATCCTTGGCCACATCCTCTATGTATTTATTAGTCTGCATATACTGCTGCTGTGCAAGCAAAACATCATTTTCCTGCTTTGCTGCCTCTATCTTTTGCTCCAAAACCGTCTCGGCATAAGCAAGTTCTTTACTCTGAGCACGGAGTTCTTTAATTCTTAAGCCTGATATGGTACATACAAATAACACAGCCATCACAATAAGAAAACTTGTGAATTTAGACTGTCTTCTTGTAGACTTTTTTCTACCTCTCCCTCTGCTCATCTTTACCTCTGCCGGATGATTTAAATGCATCCTTTTCCTTCTTATTATTTTTGAAATATCTAAAAATAGATATATTCATTTTATACCATTTTACGCCATTTTTCAACATTTTCTTTGGCTTTTCGACGCATTTTTTTGCGCAATACAAGATGTAGTTAAGCAATTTAAAAATGCCACTACTTATTGTGTTTTTATAAATTACTAATCCGGTAATTGCAACGACAAAAATGTAAATTCTGAAGCTTCCATCATTATATTTGAAGATATTTTCTATAAAAAGCCAGGTAAAGAAAAGCCAATATATTATATCCTCTATACCGACAAGCATATCACTGTGATTAAAGTTCTTTCTTATGCTTCGGAGCACATCATATACTGCTCCCATACATATCCCCATTATAAGACTGACAACAAACATATTTCCCTGGGAATAAATAATTTCAAACATTTATTTAA
The DNA here is from genome assembly GCA_017469405.1 of Lachnospiraceae bacterium. GTDB lineage: Bacteria > Bacillota > Clostridia > Lachnospirales > Lachnospiraceae > Coprococcus_C. The sequence goes on from JAFUGL010000040.1 coordinate 13,857, forward strand.
ACATTCTCCCAAGTATTCCTGCAGCTGTCTTTTTTACATTGTGATTTTCAGAGTAAACCATACTGTCAATCGTTCCCGCCATCTCAAGCTCACCCTTATCAACATCTAGTCTTATAACGTGCAAATCATCACCTTTAATCGTAAGTACTCCTGCCTCCGTAACCAGCACAACTATATCAGTATCAAAGGACTCAACATCTGTTATGCCATATATTGTAGCTTTTTTTCGATTATCTAAAGAGAGTTTGTGATTTTTTGCATACTGAATTTCTCCCATATAATCCTCCAAATCAAGGAACTTATATAGAATATAATATGCTCTTATTATTTAAAGTATGTTATACATTTCTTTAGCATCTTCTTTTTTAGTTGTCTCGGATATCTGTGTAACCTCTGCCTTAACTGTTTTATTACCAAAAGCTATTTCAATTATATCTCCCACTTTTACATCATAAGAAGCCTTTACAACTTTTCCGTTTACAGACACTCTGCCTGCATCACAAGCTTCATTTGCAACTGTACGTCTTTTAATAAGTCTTGAAACTTTTAAATATTTATCAAGTCTCATATTAACCACCTCAAATTCATATAATGTAAAAAGTTCATCATACAAACGCATGATGACCTTTTCTTAACTTTATTATCTGCTAATTAGTTCACAGAATCCTTTAAAGCCTTACCAGCCTTAAACTTAGGAGCCTTAGAAGCCTTAATCTTCATAGTCTCACCAGTTCTAGGATTTCTTCCTTCTCTTGCAGGTCTCTCAGCAACCTCAAATGTACCAAATCCAACTAACTGAATCTTGTCACCCTTCTTTAACTGCTCTGCAACTGTATCAGTGAAAGCCTTAAGAGCCTTCTCAGCCTCAGTCTTCTTTAAACCAGTCTTCTCTGCAATACTTGCAACTAATTCGTTCTTGTTCATTTTATAAATTCCTCCTATAAATACAAACGTTGATTGCTATATACAATCCCCTATTGTTTGTGGCATCTTTAATAATAAATGCCCTACGCTTATTTATACCTTGTTAGCGCCAATTTGTCAAGTACATAGATGCCAAAAAACACTTATTTTTTATAGTTTTTTTAAATAACCGAAGTTTTTTTATCCTTCCATCTGTTTTCCGAGGAATTTTGCTGCTATAACCGCCGCCTTTTGCTCGGCTTCTCCTATATTTACTGCATCATCCTTACTTAAAAGAATGACTGCTCCTATAGCGTCTCCCTCACTTATAATAGTCTGCACAATCTCTCCTGAATACTCATTATCACCATTTCCAAGAATCTTTATAAACTTTTTCTCCCCTTTTTTTGCAAGAATAGCTTCTCTGTCATTTATAGCTTCTTCCAAATCCTTATGAAGGCTCTTGCCCAACAATTCTTTTTTGGGGATGCCTGCTACAGCTATAATCTGATCTCTGTCACATACACACACTCCACAGCCTAAAATCTGAGCAGCAGCCTCAACATACTCTTGAGCAAAACTTGAAAGTTCTCCTATAGGAGAGTATTTTTTTAATATTATCTCCCCATCCTTATCAGTAAAAATCTCAATAGGATCGCCTTCTCTTATCCTCAAAACCCTTCTTATCTCTTTTGGAACCACTATACGTCCAAGCTCATCTATTCTACGAATAATACCTGTTGCTTTCATATCTACAAATCTCCTTATATTTACATTAGTCTGTTTCTATTATCTGTAAATTAAGGATTTTTATACATATAATTTATTATTTTTACTGTATTACATTTATCTGATAATCATTACCCTGTGTATCCCAGATGTTATAAACGTAAACCTTTTCAACATTTGGATCTATATCCACCATATCAACTCCCAAATCTCCATCAAGGTAGAAACCATAAAATAATCCTGAAAAATTCTCCCATTCTTCAAACGGTTTTACGGTACCATCATCATTAAACTCGATAATCCTACCATATGAAAATGGTTCGATATAGCAGCCCTGCTCAAGCACAACACTGTTCTTAGGTAAAAGTGAAACTGTATCTTCATCCTCAAGCGGATAGATACCGATTATTACACCTCCCGGATTATCTTCATCTATCCTTATATGTATATTATAAGGGATAAAATACCTGTCCATATCATAGTCGCCGTTTTCATCCATATAGCTTACGATAATCGGAGCCTTATATACAGCATAGCCATCACCTCTTTCGATTTCACGTGCACAGCAGTCAGCTTCATTTCCCGAAGTATCCTTGAGTATTATACGCTCGTTGAGAATTCCCGAAGAAAGCACATTATCATCAGAAAGATACACATCCGACGAATCAATCCAAAGGCCATAACCTCCATTATCATAGTTTTCATATATTTCCCAAATTTCAAGACTTGCACCTGCAAAATTCGCAGCCTGTTCATCAGTAAGCTGAATAGAAAAGCTTCCCATACTTCCTATATTTCCTACCTCATATTCGGATGTACCACCGACGGCTTCGTCCGGTTCCTCAGATGCCATTTCCACAACTGCATCATCCCCATCCAGTTCCCAAGCGGTAAGAGGCGCACCATAAAAGGTCTCCGTAAAATTTCTTACAAACTGCATATAAGTTTCACTAAATCCGGTAAGGCTGTATTCGTCCACCCATTCTTCTGCATATAATTTATTATCATATGGGAAATAAACCGCAACGCCATGTGCATTTTCCACATTTGATCTTTCATAAACCACCATCTCATTAAGAGAGTTTTGCAAAGCGCCAGCCTCACTTAAATGTGAATCAGACATATTTTCAGCAAGATTATAAAGATCTACGGTATCATAACAAAGCTCCTCATCAACAATTCCGAAAGCCTTTGTATTGCCACGCTGTCTGGCTATATTGGAATATTCTCCGTTGATAAGATCATTTTCCGTAGCGGATATAAGTGCATTAAAATTGTTCATTACATCCTCTGTCTTTGATAAATCAAGACAGGATAGAGTGTATTCCGGCTTGTACCAGATATAAGAATCATAATAATCTGCATAAGTATCTATTATTTCTTTTCCTGCTGCAGCTCCGGAAAAATCAGTACCGTCAGATATCTTATCTAAAAACTCATAGTCCCATCCGTCACCCGGTATAACTTCCTCAGAGGCAATCAGATAATTTGAATAAGGTTCAAAAAGCTCTGCTATCTCTATCATACCCATAAGACAGGCATCAAAACCTACCCACTCAAACTTTTTTCCGTCTGTAATCATGTGTGAAGTTGTAAACGCTTCATCCATCTCAGCCATAGAAAGCGTATCATAGTCATATCTTTCATCTCCGCCATAACCCAATACGGCTCCACCACCATGATTCCAAAGTACAAGACTATAGTAATTCGCTTCATAGTTGTCATATGCGTAATCAAGGAACTCAGTTAAGGTTGCAGGATCAGCCATATTGTCTCCCTGCATGACATCCAGCTTTGTAATCTTTTCAGTTCCTGAATTAACCTCATATATAGCTACCTCATCTGCAGAAATATCATCATTCCACCAATAATTAGAGCCTCCTGTGCAAATTAATATCCTGATATTTTCATTGTCAAATCCGCTTTTTTGCATTTCCTCGATATCAAGACTCGCAAGTCCTGCTTCAGATTCAAGATTTGAGCCAACCATATAAACAAGCATAAGCTCGCTTGCCTCACCGGTTGCCACCATCAGATTATTAAAGCTATTCTCATAGTCATCCTTAAGCTTTATTCTGTCAGAATAATTATTTGCAAATTTGCGCTTTGTATCCTTCGTATCTCCATAATTGGAATTTCCACATCCAAACAAGGACAAGCTAAGCAGCAGTGCTGCACATATAGCTCCAATTCTTTTTCTCATACTTTCTCCTTTCTCCCAAAGCATTATCCCATTAATCCCTGCACCAAAATAACAATTATAAGCAACGGCAAAATAAATCTAAAATAATTTTTAAGTTTAGGCGATATCATTATGCCCTCACCGGTGTTTGCCTCTTCAATGTATTTATCAAAGCCCCAGCCCCATTTTGTTACACAGAACAGGAGAAATACAAGTGAACCTATCGGAAGAAGCAAATTACTAACTATAAAATCCTCACTGTCAAGTACATCTCTGTTTCCTATGATATGAAGATTGCTCCATTTATTATATCCCAATACACATGGCATACTTGCAATTAGAATAAGCACAAGATTAATAACTGCTGCTTTTTTTCTCGACCACTCAAAATTGTCCATGCATGTTGCAATAAGATTTTCAAATACCGCTATAACAGTTGAAAAACTGGCGAATGTCATAAACATAAAGAATAATGCACCCCATATTCTACCACCATTCATATGAATAAATACCTGAGGTAAGGTCTGAAATATAAGTGATGGACCTGCCGTGGTTTCCACACCATAAGAAAAGCACGCAGGAAAGATAATCAGTCCTGACATAAGTGCTACAAATGTATCAAGCGAACAAATCCTTATAGCCTCTCCGCCAAGCGAATAATCACTTGACATATAGCTGCCAAATATCTCCATCGCACCTACACCAAGGGAAAGTGTAAAAAAGCTCTGATTCATAGCTGCCACAATTACATTTCCGACACCGGCCTCTTTCATCCTTTCCACACTCGGTAAAAGATAAAATCCAATTCCTTCTGCAGCACCCTTTAAGGTAAAGCTGTGTATTGCGAGAACGATTATCAGTCCCAAAAGGCATGTCATCATAACCTTAGAAATCTTTTCAAGTCCATTTTGCATTCCTACTGCGCATACTAAGATTCCAAGAACTACAATAATTGCCATATATAAAGTCATCTCATATGGATTGGAAAGCATATCTCCAAATATACCGCCAACATTTTCTGATGTCACAGTATCAAATTTTCCCGCTGTAAATTTTACAAAATAATCCAACATCCAGCCTGAAACAGTTGTGTAATACATCATGAGCATAAAGCATCCAAGTATGCAAAACCAACCATGTATATGCCACTTGCTTCCCCTTTTTTCAAGTGCCTCATACCCTTTTACAACACTCTTTTTACTTGCCCTGCCAACTGCAAGCTCCATAGTAAGCACCGGCGCACCCATTATTACCAAAAACAAAAGGTAAAGCAGAACAAATAATCCTCCTCCGTTTTGTCCTGCAACATAAGGAAATTTCCACACATTTCCTATACCAATGGCACAGCCTGCACTTACAAGCAAAAATCCAATTCTTGATTTAAAGCTTTCTCTTTTCATAATTTAAAATCATCCATCCCCTTATATCTCTCAAAACTCATATAAAATTATATAAGATTTTAATCAATATGTGAATAGTTATTTTTAATTGATTTAATGGGCAAAATATATATAATTATATAAGAACATGAATTATAAAAAACAAGGAGATAAATATGTCTAATATACTTGTTATACTCACCGGCGGCACCATAGGTTCATCCGTAGAAAACAATCTTATATCCGTTAATTTAAACTCAAAAAAATATAAGATTATCGAATTATACAAAGAAAAAAATCCGGATTTATCGAAAGATATAATTTTTGAAACCTGCGAGCCGTATACCATATTAAGTGAGAATCTTAGCGGAAAATATATCAATAAACTTATCAGCTGTGTAAATGAAAATGTTAAAAAAAGCTATGACGGAATTATAATTACCCACGGAACCGATACGCTCCAATACACTGCCGCTGCTTTGGGAATTATTTTTAATGCTGTAAATATCCCTGTTATACTCGTATCAAGCAATTATATCCTAGAGGACAAACGCGCGAACGGTCTTGATAATTTTTCGCTTGCAGTAAAATATATCAGGGATAAATGTACACCCGGTATCTATGTTTCATATGACGGAAAGACGACAAGCGGGCTTACCCTGCTGCCGCATATGGCATATTCTGACAAACTCTACCGGATTGATAATTCGGATACGGATTTTGACTTCATTGATATCGACGGCACCAAAAACACTCTGTCAGATATTTCACCCGTACTGTTCCTTAAGGCAGTGCCGGGACAGTTTTATCCTGATTTGGAAATCACACATCCCAAAGCAATTCTTTTTGAAACCTACCACTCCGGAACACTTTGTACCGACAGTAAGGCTTTTAAAGAATTTTGTGATAAGGCAAATTCACTTAATATACCGGTTTATGTTGTCGGGATAGAAGAAAGGATCCAATACGAAAGCACTTCTGCATATGAAGAGCTTCATCTTAAAGTACTTGGCAAAATCTCCCCTGTAACAGCCTATATGATGCTTTGGATTAAATATAGTTAAAAAGGAGCGTAAATTTTTACGCTCCTTTTGCTTCGCATTTACTACATTTCTTTTGTCTAAGCTGCTTCTTAAACTCGCCGCTTTTTATGTCATTAATTCTTTGTTGAATAAGTCCCTGTACCATGTCACTTATTTCTTTTTTCTTCATGTGACCGTACTCTTCATAGTAAATCGGTTCCAGAAAATGTACCTGAGTGGTAACAGGTCTTATAGTATTGATATCCATTGATTTCCATGAATCATATAATACAACCGGAATAATCGGTGCCTTAGATTTTAATGAGCATGAAAAACATCCATGTTTAAATTCCTGAAGTGTATTTCTGTTATTGGTGTAACCACCTTCAGGGAAGATAAGATATCTTCTTCCGTTTGCAACCTCATCCGCAATCTCATTTAACACCTTTATCTGCTGTCTCGGATTGTCAAATTCAATCGTCTGAGCACGAAGCAGTCCACATATCTGTCTAGCTAAAAGTCTGTCCGCTGACTTTGCCTCCCACAATACTGCACAGGTCGGTTTATGCTTGATAAGTATACCCAACGCATCGTATTTGCCCTGATGATTTGAGTACATTATATAACCGCCCTCTTTAGGAAGGTTCTCTACTCCATAGCATTTCGTCCTTGTCATAGCCTTAAGCTTCATATGGCGCATTATTTTAATGGCGCGTCTGTAGCACACTTCCTCCGAATATTTTTCCGGATGCCTGATCATATAATTTGATTTCGGTATACTTCCGAAGCCGTATATCAGGCTTGTCGCTACCACAAACTTAAATTTCATCTGTTTCATAATATCACCATCTGTCCTGTTCTAAAACTTCATAACATTTTCTTTCTTTTCAATGCCCACAATACAATAATACATATAAGAACAATAATTCCGCAAATTATATAAAAGCCATACGGTGTCTGCGAAAGCGGCATCCACCTGCCCGCAACGTTCATTCCGTATATACCGGAAATTATCGTCGGTATAGCCATTACAATCGTTATGGCTGCCAGATATTTCATAATGTTATTGAGTCGGTTATCAATAACCGTCGACATAAGTTCTCTGGTACCTTTTATGATATCACGGTAAATCTGAGTCATCTCTATCGCCTGCAGATTTTCGACAATCACATCATCCAAAAGCTCCTGATCCTCCGGGAACTTTTTAATACCGCTGTATCTGGTAAGTCTGTCGACAATCATACGATTTGCACGAAGAGACGTATCGAAATACACAAGGTTTGACTCGAGCTCGTGAAGGATTATGATATCAGAGTCTTCGGTTGCACCACCCATTTTTTCTTCCATTTCAAGACGTTTCCTGTCAATTATCCTAAGATATGACTGATAGAGCATGCTGGTGCGGTAAAGAATCTGATAAGTAAATCTCACCTTTTTCTTGGTTGTAAAATCCTTAAGCTTGTTAATGATAAAATGCTTTAAGACCGGTGTCTCCACAGAGCATATGGTAATAATCGAATCATCCGTCCATATAATTCCAAGAGGTATGGTTGTATACGCCTCCTGATTGTGACGTATCTCAACCGTAGGTATATCAAAGATTATAAGAACATAATTGTCATTGATATCGACACGAGAAGATTCCTCTTCATCAAGAGCCGCCCTGATATCCGGTAAGTCTATACCATAGCGTTCAGAAATTTCGATACTTTCTTCCTGTGTGGGGGCTGTAAGATTAATCCACATTCCATTTTCATAATCTTCAATTTCTCTAAATACACCATCATCAGTTATATACCTGCTAATCATGGCTGTTACCCCCGTCTTAGTTTAATAAAATAAGTTATTCTGACACTCCGTATCAGTCTGATAACCCTAAATTATAGGATAACATAAGTTTTATTTAATTGTACACACTTTTTTCATGGGCTTTTATATTATTTTATACCAACAACCTTATAATCCTGGTCTTCTACAGCCTTCTTTAAAACATCATCTGCCACTTCTTTTGAAAATGTAACGACTGCCTCATTTTTCTCGTGACTTGGAACTGCCTCTGTTACCCCATCAATTGCTTCAAGAGCCTTCTTAACTCTTGCCTCACAATGTGCACACATCATTCCTTCAATAGACATTATTTTCTGCATTTTTTTGTCCTCCATACCTAATTTATCTGATATGTTATTTTCATCTGATAATTTTTCTTTTTTTTCTGATGTATCACTATCAGATATTGATTGATTTTTCTCATCCTCATTCTTATCAATCTCATTTATTGTATCATCTTTAATTTGATCATCAGTAGATTTATTTTTTATCTTCTTAAGATTAAGTCTAAGTGCATTCGTTACCACACATACACTTGACATACTCATAGCCGCAGCACCAAACATCGGATTAAGAAGCCATCCAAATATAGGATACCACACACCCGCAGCAAGTGGAATACCAATTACATTATAAATAAATGCCCAAAAAAGATTTTCATGTATATTCTTTATGGTCGCCTTGCTGAGTCTTACCGCCGCTGCGACGTCACTTAATTCACTTTTCATTAAAACCACATCTGCCGAATCAATCGCTATATCTGTTCCCGAACCGATTGCGATGCCCACATCCGCCTGTGTAAGTGCAGGCGCATCATTTATACCATCGCCGACCATAATAACCTTCTTACCTTGATTAATATAGTCTGTGACAACCTTAGCCTTGCTTTCCGGCATAACCTCTGCAATGATTTCATCAACTCCTGCCTTTTTGCCTATTGCGTCAGCCGTCTTCTTGTTGTCTCCGGTAACCATAACGACAGTTTTTCCCATAGCCTTAAGCTCACTTATTGCCAAAATGCTATCATCCTTTAATACATCTGCAACTGCAATAATTCCAAGCAGCCTATCCTCCTCACAAAAAAGCATAGGAGTTTTTCCTTCATCTGACAGCTCATCTATTTTTTTAACAACAACATCGCTTAGCTTTATCTTGTCAGATATATATCTGCGGTTTCCGGCATATATATTTTTCCCTGAAGTTTTTCCACTCAATCCGTTGCCTGCGTGGTTTTCAAATTCTTCGATTTCTATATCATTAAATTCCACTACTCCGAAATTCAATTTGGAGTTAACTTTTGAAGTCTCTTTCGATCCTGACTTTTCATCACCTTTATAAGCAATCAAATCCTCGCAATATGAAACAACTGCTTTTGCAAGCGGATGCTCACTTTTTTTCTCAAGTGCATAGGCAACTTCTATAAGACGCTTTTTGTCAACAGATATATTACCACTATTATCACTGTTAATATTATCCGCTGTTTCAATCTTTCTTTCTATATCCTTTAACGAAACCACATCCGTAACAACCGGCGTACCCTTGGTTATGGTTCCCGTCTTATCAAGGAGTATCACTTCTGCTTTGCCCGCATTTTCAAGTGCTGTTGCATTTTTAAACAATATACCATTTTTTGCACCAAGTCCGCTTCCGACCATAATCGCAACCGGAGTTGCAAGTCCAAGCGCACAAGGACAGCTTATAACCAAAACAGATACTGCTCTGGCAAGAGAAAATCCGACATCATAGCCTGCTACGGTCCAAACTATATAAGTAACTATGGCGATGCCGATTACAATCGGTACAAAAACCCCCGAAACCTTATCTGCTATTTTGGCAATCGGAGCTTTAGTCGCTGCGGCATCACTAACCATCTTTATTATCTGTGAAAGAGTTGTATCCTCACCGACCTTTGTCGCCTCACAGGTTACAAATCCGGAGAGATTGATTGTTGCTGTCTTAACCTCATTTCCGATTTCCTTGTCAACCGGTATACTCTCACCGGTCAAGGCACTTTCATCTATGCTCGTACTGCCCGATACGATTCTTCCGTCAACAGGAATTCTCTCACCCGGTCTTACAACAAATGAATCGCCTACCCTTACCTCATTTGCAGGAACCGTTACCTCTTTGCCATCCCTTACAACCGTTGCCGTATCCGGTGCAAGCTTCATAAGACCTTTTATGGCATCCGTAGTTCTTCCCTTTGAGTAGGCCTCAAGCATCTTGCCAAGCGTAATAAGCACAAGTATCATGGCAGCCGACTCAAAATAAAACTCGTCCATATAATGCTCAACCGCTGACATATCTCCATGAACGCTTGCATCTGTCATGGCAAAAAACGCGCACACACTGTATATAAAAGAAGCTCCCGAACCAAGTGCAACAAGACTGTCCATATTTGGCGCAAGATGTCTGAAGCCCTTGAATCCGCTTATGAAAAACTTCTGATTGATAACCATTATAATAGCTGCAAGCAAAAGCTGTAAAAGTCCCATCGCCACATGGTTTCCGTCAAAAAATGCCGGAAGTGGAAATCCAAGCATCATATGCCCCATAGAAAAATAAAGGAGCACAAGCAAAAATCCAAGAGATATGAAAAACCTCTTTCTTATATTCTTAAACTCTATGTTTTCTCCTGATTTATCACCTGAATTTACAGAATTTTTTGTAGTTTTGTTTTTGGCATCACCGGCATCCTTTAAGCTTGCACCATATCCGGCATCCTCTACTGCTCTTATAACAGTATCAGCGCTTACATCACCCTCAACGGTCATGGAATTGGTTAAAAGATTAACGGCAACCGTGTCAACGCCCTCTACTTTGGAAACAGCTTTTTCAACTCTGGCACTACACGCTGCACAGCTCATACCGGTCACATCATAACGCTGCATTATATCATCTCCTAAATTATAACTATTATTTTCAATATTTATATTAATTATTAAATACATTTTACAGTATATCTTAAATATTAAAAATTGTTCTATAAAATGTTAGCACAATCTAACCTCTTATGCAAATCAAAATAATCTATAACCGGATTTAACAAAAACTTTACAACAATACATTTACAATGTTATTATTTTTAAGAATTCAATTTTAAGGAGAAATAGGGATTACATGAGTAAGAAAGCTTTAATCGCAATGAGCGGAGGCGTAGATTCAAGCGTTGCAGCCTACCTTATGGTAAAGCAGGGCTATGAATGTATGGGCGCTACTATGAAATTATATACCAATTCAGATATAGATATTCCCAAGGGACATACCTGCTGCAGCCTTGATGATGTCGAGGATGCAAGATATATCGCGCAGTCTCTTGACATGCCTTACTATGTCTTAAATTTTTCCGACAGATTTAAAGAAGATGTTATGGATAAATTTGTATCCTGCTATGAAAACGGAATTACCCCTAATCCCTGCATAGACTGTAACCGCTACCTTAAATTTGAGTATCTGTTTAATCGTGCCAAGGAGCTTGGACTTGATTATGTAGTAACAGGACATTACGCCATAATTGAAAAAAACGAAGAAACCGGAAGATACTTACTTAAAAAATCACCGTATCTTGCCAAGGATCAAAGCTATGTACTTTATTCATTGACCCAAGAGCAGCTTGCCCACACGATGTTTCCTCTCGGTTCTATGAGCAAGGATGAAGTAAGAAAGCTCGCCGAAGAAAACGGCTTTATAAATGCAAGAAAGCACGACAGTCAGGACATATGCTTTGTACCTGACGGAGACTATGTAAAATTTATAGAAAACTACACAAAAAAACTATACCCACACGGAAACTTTATAGATAAAAACGGAAATGTCCTCGGCGAACACAAGGGCATAATCTGCTACACCATAGGTCAGCGAAAAGGTCTCGGTTTATCCTTTAGCGAACCAATGTATGTAATGAATATAAATCCTGTTGACAATACGGTTATGCTTGGAACAAACGATGATCTCTTTACAAAAGAGCTTATCGCAGATGATATGAATTGGATTTCTATCGAAAAGCTTACCGAACCTCTACACATCAAGGCCAAGGTGCGTTACAGACATACCGAAGCGCCGGCAACCGTCTATCCAATCGAAGATGGCAAGATAAAGGTAATATTTGACGAACCACAGCGCGCCATCACAAAAGGACAGGCTGTAGTCCTCTACGACGAAGACCTCGTAGTCGGCGGCGGAACCATAATCACAACCTAACATATAGCAAATTGATGGTTAGCTCCTATATACCTGCTTATTTTCTATTCTGACAGCTGATATAAATTAAGCGACCACCTGGTCCTTGCCGTGCTGCTTTCCGTAGTAGAGCTTTACGTCCGCCTGCTTTACAAGCTCGTCGGCGGTCATGCCCTTCATAAAGGCGGCAACTCCGATGGTAATGGTTACTCTTATATCTTTGTCTTCATACTTGGTTAGAGAAGTTGCCACATGGTTGCAGATACGATGTGCAACATTTGTAGCTACCTTAAGGTCCGCTCTAATTAAAACAAGGATTTCCTCACCGCCCCAACGGAATACCAAATCTCCCTGTCTTACATCATTGGTTATAATGGCTGCGATTTTCTTTAATACCTCGTCACCGCAGTCATGTCCATAGGTATCATTTACCTTCTTAAAATCATCAATATCTGCCATAAGTATGCAGAAATTTTTATCCTCAAGCTCGGAAAATTCTATAATATCATTGAAATACTTGGTCATGGAATTTCGATTAAGAAGATGCGTCAGCTTGTCATAGTTTGCCTGTTCTTCAAGCTCAACATTTTCAACACGAAGATTTCTCTGCATATTTCTCATTTCTATTACATATAACACGGCGAAGTAAAGTAAAAATGCAAGTGCGATGATATTATTAAGATAAAAGAATATTTCTTCTATCCTACTGTCTATCCGGCTCACCGGTTCACTGTGTCTTGCTATGACAATCATTGTCATATATATCACAGATATCATCAGTGATGTATATAAAGAAACCTTCAAATCACTCTTTATCTCTTCAAGAGTAAATGAAATGTAAAAGCATATAGGTATCAGGGTGATAGTATATATCATAAATCCCGGATTCCAACCGGTCAGAATAGTCGCAATAACAGAATGTGCCATTATCTCAATAACAAGAAAGGCAAAAACATTTACATATTTTCCCTTTCTTGACCAGACCAATCCGGAATAAGTATACATCAAAACTATAAATATATTATAGATGAAAAGCGGAGTAACTCCTGCTATATAAAAAAGCACAAGAAAAATAAAATGTCCCATTGCGACAGCCAACGACACAATCATATATTTCAGCTTATCATTTACTACAACGCTTCCGTTTTCAATACGCTTAAAAATATTCATTTTATCATTCATCGGCGTTACCCATCCTCCCCATATCTTTAGATAATTCCGGCTATCTGAAGCATTGCCTGAAGTCTGATATCATAGGTATGCTCTTTTTTTATCCTGTCATGACCGTTTTTTGCTATCTGCTTTCTTTCATCATCATGCTTTAGATAATAATCTATCTTATCCAGCAAATCCGGTATGCTCTCATATAAAACTATCTCTTTATCCACCTCAAAATACTCCGGTATCTCGGCCTGATAATTGGAAATCACAAAGCCTCCTGCACCCATCAGATCAAATATTCTGAGTGGAAGACCCGTCTTAATAGGCTTATTGGTCATATTGAGATTAATTTTACTGCATTTTATTATCTGCGGCATCATGTTATTGGAATCCGCACCGCCACGGTTATGAATTTTAGGTATCATGGATGCGTCACTTAATGTCCACAAATCCATATTAAATCTTTCACTTATAGCACGCAGCACACGGATTCTTTCCTGCTCGGTGCATTTATATCCAAGGTACGTATCCGCAACTATTGCCTTTGTATCTTCTCTATAATCCTCTGCAAGTGGAATCCAGTCAGCATATTTCTTAAATTCATCAGCCCATTCATCCGATATAGAATCCTCAATAAAGTTATATCCGTATACATTTAACTGGGCGTCTATAAGTCCATCAACATATCCTCTCATATAATCCGGCAAATCCTTTTCCACCTGATTATATCTTGTCTTTTCAGAATAAAGCGAACCCACAAATGATATATCACAATCATAATTCATATGATCCTGTACGGTAAGCTTTATACTATCCCAGGTTGCAAGGTCACATCCAAGCGGCATATAAAATATGCAATCAGGATTATATGGTGCAAACCTCTGATATTGCATCTGATCAAATAAAAATATACGGTTAGTCGGATAATCTATAGTTTCTGAATAAAGCTGAAACTGTGGGCAGTCAACCGTCCATGAAATGTACGGGAGCTTTAACACCTTACAGGTTCTTGCTATAATCGGCTGAAAATTTACTGAAAACACGCAGTCTGCATCCGGATTATCCTGTATAACCTTAGCAAGTGCATCAAGATAATTGGTATCATAATCAACACTTTCAAAATTGCGGTCAAAGGGTACAAGGGTATAACCAAGCCGTTTTATCGCATTGGTTATTCCATCCTCACATATACTATTCCATCTGCAAAATATAATCTTCATGTTGCTTATCCCCGAAAAACCAAGTTAAATCCATGTACTTACTATAAATCTTCTATCTTCTAATCAAGCTTTTCCTCTGCTTCATCAACTGATGCATATCCATAAAGTTTTGCTGTATTGGACATAATCATAAACGCAAGATTTTTTCCGTCCTGATTTAATTTAGCTATGAATCTTCCATATAAAACAAGCGTATCATCTGAATAGGTACTAATCTCACCTCTTAGATATGTCTCATAAGAGGTATTATAATGACTGTCCTCATAAGTATGGATGCTTCTCGAATTTCCTGCCATCTTCGGATATTTAGCAGCAAATTCCTCCATCCATTCTATCTGAATTTTAATTATCTCTTCTTGAATGGCAATCCTTTCCGGACTCCTATATGGAAGTTTTTCCTTTAGCTCCTCGAACTCCTCCGGAGATGTACTCTCCATCATTCGGGCATATTTTTCCGTTATAAGATTCCACCCGTTGCTGTCTGCCTCAGCAAGGTCATTTCTATAGCTTGTAAGAAGGTCTTCATTCCACGTCATATACTGGCTTCTTCTCATAATTGAAAATGTATTCCAATCATCCTGGCAGTCCGCACGTCCGCCCTCATTATCGACCTTATCAAACTGATTCCACTCACGAAGTACGATTTCTTCAATTAATTCCTCTGCCACCTTGCTCACCCTGCCTTCTTTAACATCCGAAACTCTTGGTCTGATTTTATTTTCGTATACGTCACTCTTATCCTTATCTTCATTAACATATGCAAGCGAAGCTATCTCTGATGCATATGAATCCAAAAATGTATCTTTTTTCCTTACAATTCTTCTCTTATTTAACTCATCAAGAATCATACCTGCTATATCTTCAAATGCTGTAGCAGTCTTATCCGCAACATTTATCATATATGGACTGTATGAAGAATGCTCCCATGCCTCCTTTTGAACCGGAAGTTCCGAAATCTCATCCAAAAGCTTTACTGCCTTTGCAAGTATATTCACATCATCAAGTCCACGTCTAAGCCACTTATAATATGGAGCAAATTTTGCATTTAAAATATATATGATATGCATGGCATTATCTATCGCCTTAGCCTTACATATATTTGCGGTAGTATAATCATGTCTTGCCATCATCCTTACGTAATTATACTGTCCCGCCTGTGAAAAATCATGTATGTATTGGGCAAGTTTAAGCATTATAACCTTATTTGGATAATATTCCTTAAGAGCAGTTCTTACTCTGGAAAACTCACCCAGATCATCCCTGAAAACTCTTCCGTTTGTAGCAAGACTTATCCTTTCCTCCGAAAGTCTTAACCACATCTGCTCACTTAAACTATACTGTCCATATCCTGCCAATCCGCAAAGCTTGTCATAAAAGCCGCTGCTATCAAGGACAGTATCATAGAAACGACCTATAGTGAAAACGCCTCTTCTTTCACTTAATTTTTTATCATTTTCTTCCCTTCTAAAGAATTCACTACTGTAATTCTCAACAAGCTTATCATATTCCTGCTGAAGCTTCTCACCTATCTCACCATATATCTCATCAGTAAGCCACAGACAAAAACCAACTCCGTAATCATGATCTTTTGAAATATCATCATCATATTCCATACAATCAGAGCCATCACCCACAAGCCCGACTGCTATTCTTGACTCATATTCCGGAAATTTTTCCTTTATCATGGCTGCTCCATGTTCATAATAAAACGTCATACAACGTTCCATATTATTTTTAAATTCTCTCTTATTATTGAGATTCTTATAAGATGACTTTCCATCCTCTCTAATCATCTTTTCAGCATCATCAAAATCATTCATTATATGGTCATAATTAGCCAATTCATTACTCTGAATAGCCTTCTCATAATTATCCTGAATTCTATAATAAGCATCTGTTTTACCGACATGCCTTTCAGTTTCCTCAAGTGCTCTGCCATAGTATTCTGCTGCCTCTGTAAACTTATTTTTATAATAAAGCACATCTCCCATTGCAGAAAGCGCTGCACTGTAGTGGAAATCCCTTCCTCCGTCATTTTCATATATAAGGAGTGCCTGCTCCAAGTATTTCATCGCAGTATTATAAACTTTATCAGAAGATGCCTCATCCTTTTCCTCGCGACTGAGTCTTAACAATGTAACTGCAATATTGGTTCTTGTGGTTGCCTGCTCCATAACAGCCTTAGGATACTGATCAACAATTTTTAAAGCTTTTCCAAGCATATTTGCAGCACTTACAAAATCTCCAAGTTCCTGATAAAGAAGGCTCCAGTTATTATAAAGGCTGGCATAATTAAACGCACCTGTCTCAAGCTTATCATTATAAATATTTTCTACATCCTCGTATAACTTCAATGATTTTTCAAGCTTTCCGAATGCTCTGTAAGCATTAGCTATATTAAGAAGCGTGGTGGCATACTCAACAGTTCCGTTGATTTCCTGTGATGCCATCAGCTCTAAGACCTGATTAGAATACTTATCTGCTTTTTCACCCTGGCTTGTATCTCTGCAAAGACCTATCATTTCATTGAGAAGAGTGATTGCCGAATAATAATCCTCTTCCTTATATGCCTCATCAATCTTATGTGCAAGAAAATCCTCTATGTCTTCCATTGAATCGACATCAAACATATTATCATACTGCATAAGTACTTTATTGATGTCCATTTTTTACCTCCTTAGTAACAAGTAACCCCATAATATATAGATTTTATCACAAACAAACGCAATATGCAATTGTCATGTATACTTTTAAAAAGCATTTTATGCAAAATTTTTACAATAACGTTTTTATAATGTTAAATGTTATATCAAGCATTTCTTTATCTACATTTGAATAATTTAAAATAAACCTGTGCTGCGTATCAGTCCTTTTATAATAATAATCCGAAATCGGCTGCATATGTATACTTTTCTTTTCAAATAACTGTTTCAATTCCTCATCATTCTTTTTTGTATCAAACTGCAGGATAAAATGCAGACCGGAATTATTTTCAAGCACACTGCATCTTTTGGACAAGCCGCTTTTCTTAAGACTCTCCATAACCATATTTCTCTGCCTTTGATAATGAAGTCTCATACGGTTTATATGCTTTTCAAAATATCCCTGACCTATAAATTGGGCAAGAGTATACTGCTCAAAATTGGAGACTGTACAGGAGTAAAACGAAAGCTCTTTATAGTATTTATTGGCAAGTTCAACCGGCAATACCATATAGCTTACCCTTATGGTCGGAGAAAGCGACTTCGAAAATGTATTTACATATATCACCTTTCCGCTTGCATCTATACTCTGAAGTGACGGAATCGGTTTTCCGTTTAACCTGAATTCACTGTCATAATCATCCTCGATTATGTATCTTCCCTTTTTTTCATTTGCCCATGCCAGTATCTCGTAACGTCTGCTAATTGGCATGGTTATACCCGTTGGAAAATGATGCGTCGGACTTATATGCGCCACCTCTGCCTTTACTTCATTTAGTCCATCCACCGTTATACCGGATTCATCCATATCTGCATATGTACACCTTGCACCATTTTTTTCGTATATCTGAAAAATCTTTTTATATCCGGGATTTTCCACGCAGTAAAGCTTATCTTTACCAAGCAGCAAAAGAAGTATGCCATAAAGATATTCCGTACCTGCACCAATCAATATCTGAAAAGGATCAACCGCCATGCCACGAAATGAATAAAGATGAGTGGCAATTGCTTCTCTTATGGGTTTTACACCTGCACAAAAGGACTTGGTCATAAGTGCGTCCTTATCACTTGAAATAGTTTCACGCATAAGCCTTGCCCATATGGAAAAAGGAAAATTGTCCGGATTTATCTGATTACCCGATAAATCGTAGATATAATTTTTTGCCGGCTCCGGAAGCTTTATATCTCTCTTTATCCGAACAGCTTTTACAATCTTGTTTTTATCCTTTATATCTGCGACATAATATCCTTTTTTGGCAATCGAATACATATATCCTTCACTCATCAACTGGTCATATGCATTTTCAACCGTAATGGTACTAACCCCAAGATTTTTTGCAAAGCTCCTTTTCGACGGTAGATGTTCATCCGGCATGAGAATTCCACCCTCAATATCCTTTTTTATAAGCATATAAAGTTGTTCATATAAAGGTCTTTTTGAATCATCAAAATTATATGTAAGCATATTGCCTCCCTTCAAAACTGAACATATCAAAAATATATTTTCTGAATATTTCTTTATGGTCAGTTTAAGTGTATCATATTTGAAAAACATTTACAAGGAGGAAGATTTTTAATGGCTAATACACAATACGAATTAAATAAAGGTCTTGCACAGATGCTAAAGGGCGGTGTAATCATGGACGTAACCACTCCTGAGCAGGCAAAAATCGCAGAAAAAGCAGGCGCCTGTGCGGTCATGGCACTTGAAAGGATACCTGCCGACATACGTGCTGCCGGAGGCGTATCCCGTATGAGTGATCCTAAAATGATTAAAGGCATACAGGAGGCCGTCAGCATACCCGTCATGGCAAAATGCCGTATAGGACATTTTGCAGAAGCCCAGATTCTTGAGGCGATAGAGATAGATTATATAGACGAATCCGAAGTGCTCTCTCCTGCAGATGATGTATATCATATCGACAAGAGAAAATTTAAGGTTCCGTTTGTATGCGGTGCAAGAGATTTAGGTGAAGCACTCCGTCGTATAAATGAAGGTGCATCCATGATAAGGACCAAGGGTGAACCCGGAACGGGTGATATCGTTCAGGCAGTCAGGCATATGCGTAAGATGAACGAGGAAATCGCCCGTATTACATCACTTAGAGAGGATGAATTATATGAAGCCGCAAAGTCGCTTCAGGTTCCTTATGACCTTGTGCTTTACGTACACGAAAATGGAAAGCTGCCGGTAGTCAATTTTGCTGCAGGAGGTGTAGCGACTCCGGCTGATGCCGCACTTATGATGCAGCTTGGTGCCGAGGGAGTATTTGTCGGTTCAGGCATATTTAAATCAGGTGACCCGGCAAAGCGTGCTGCTGCAATCGTAAAGGCTGTTACAAACTATACCGATGCCAAACTTATCGCAGAATTATCTGAGAATTTAGGTGAAGCTATGGTCGGTATAAACGAACAGGAGATTAAACTCATCATGGAAGAAAGAGGCAAATAAAATGAAAATCGGTATACTTGCTGTTCAGGGAGCATTTATAGAACATCAAAAAATGCTTGAAGATTTAGGTGCTGAGTGCGTACTGCTTAGAAAAAAGTCAGATATAACGGAGGATATAGACGGGCTGGTTCTTCCCGGTGGCGAAAGTACGGTTCAGGGAAAGTTGTTACGAGAGCTTGATATGTATGAGGTTTTGAAGGATAAAATTGAAAACGACCTTCCTGTGCTTGCAACCTGTGCCGGCTTGATACTTCTTTCCGAAGATCTTTCAAACGATCCGAACATCTACTTTGCAACACTTCCGGTCATTACAAAGAGAAATGCCTACGGAAGACAGCTTGGAAGCTTTAAAAAAATCGCCAATCTAAATGAGATTGGCGGTTTTGAAATGGTCTTTATAAGAGCTCCTTATATAGAAGCCGTTAAATCTACTGATGTAAAAGTTCTTGCGACAATTGATGAATATATCGTTGCCGTAAGATACAAAAATCAGCTTGCGCTTACATTTCATCCTGAACTCGGAGAAGACAACAGGGTGCACAGATATTTTCTTGATATGGTCAATAATTTTCAGGTCAGACACCGGTATATCTAGTCACTAAAATCCGTATCAAGTGCTATCTGCAATGTATAGTCCGGATATATTTTATTTACCTCTTTAACTATATTCTGGTAAACCTCTTTTCTGTCCGGCGCATCAAAGCTTACTACAACATCAAAACGTATGGTTTTCTTTTCTTCATTAAGATAAAAACCATGCATCTGAAGTGCATACTCATTTTTAAAAACGATTTTGCTGACATCATCACGAACCTTGGCAGCATAATCGTTTTTTGTATTGACAGAATAAACTCCGATAGCTGTAAGTATTACATTGTGCTTTTCAAATACAGCTATGGTAATCTGTCTTAACAAATCATCAAGATCGTAAGCGGTATATGTATCAGGAACTTCAACGTGAACCGAACCGTTAAATGCGTTTGGTCCGTAGTTATTTAGGATAAGGTCATATGCACCCTGTACATCCGGGAAAGAGGTAACAGTTTCCTTTATGGCAAGTGCAAGCTCTCTGTCTATTCTCTCACCCAAAAGCTGAGATATAGTCTCTCTTAGCATGTCTATACCGGATTTAATAATTATGATTGAGATAATAGCACCAAGCCATGCCTCAAGTGAAAGTCCGGATGCCTGAAATATAACTGCTGCCACAAGTGTCGATGCAGATATAACAGAATCCATGGTTGCATCCTGACCGGAATTGACGAGTGCATCCGAATTGGTTTTTTCGCCCATCGCCTTTACATATCTTCCAAGCACAATCTTTACTACAACCGCTACCGCAACTATCACAAGTGCCACAATCGTATATTCAGGTTTCTTAGGTGTAATTATTTTCTTTATTGATTCTATAAGTGAAGTTACACCTGCATAAAGAACCAATACCGCTATAACCATCGCACTAAGATACTCAACCCTTCCGTGTCCGAAGGGATGCTTCTTATCCGGCTCCTTTGCAGCAAGCTTTGTACCGATTATTGTTATAAGCGATGATGCTGCATCCGTTAAGTTATTTACAGCATCCATTATGATTGCTATCGAATGTGTAAGAAGTCCAACTACTGCCTTAAAACCGGCTAAAAATACATTTGCCAGAATTCCTATCACACTTGTACGTATAATAATCTTGTCTCTGGATATTATTTTTTTCGAAACCTCTTCTGAATTAAGCGCATTTTGCGCTTCCTGTATATTTCCCATGTGTTATCTCCTTATATTTACCGGATTATATCAATAAATCAATTTACAGGCACTCATAAGTCCTTGAGTGCCTGTATAATCATCTTGTCTAAAATATATAAGGTCAGGCTTATAATCCCGAATCTGCTATAACTGCCTTAAGAGTATCTGCTGACGCTTTAAGTGCTGCCATTTCATTTTCATCAAGTTCAATCGGAAGGAGTGTATCAACACCCTTTTCACCGACTATAGCCGGCATGGAAAGACATACATCCTCAAGTCCGAACTGACCTGTCATAAGAGTGGAAACAGGAAGTATCGAACGCTCATCTCTTATGATAGCCTCACATATTCTCTTGATTGCCATACCTATACCATAATAGGTTGCACCCTTTTTATCGATTATCTCATAAGCAGCATTTTTAACCTGCTCTGCAAGTCTTCTTGTCTCGTAGTCATGATCCGTAAAGCCTCTCATCTCGCATACCTTGTGGATTGGTACACCGGATACATTTGCAGAAGACCATGCAGCAATCTCGGAATCTCCATGCTCACCGATTATGAATGCATGGATACTACGGCTGTCAAGATCAAGATGCTCACCGAGAAGATACTTAAATCTTGCAGTATCAAGAACTGTACCTGAACCGATTACTCTTTCTTTAGGGAAGCCCGAAAGCTTAAGAGCAGCATAGGTAAGCACATCAACCGGATTGGCAACGATAAGGAGTGTACAATCCTTATTGTACTTAACTACTTCAGGGATAATTGACTTAAATATTCCTACATTTTTCTTAACAAGGTCAAGTCTTGTCTCTCCCGGCTTCTGAGCAGCACCGGCAGTTATTATTACGATTGATGCATCTGATATATCTGAATAATCTCCTGCGATTATCTCGACAGGCTTTGCAAATGGGATTCCGTGGCTTATATCAAGCGCCTCTCCCTCTGCCTTGTCCTTATTGGCATCAATAAGAACTATATCTGAAAAAAGACCTGACTGCATGAGTGCATACACTGAAGCAGAGCCTACAAATCCGCAGCCTATCATCGCACATTTTCTACTATCTAATTTCTTCTTTGACATGGTTTTATACCTCCTTGGATTTTAAATATCTGAAGTCTATTTATATATCAGATATATTAACCTGATTGGTTTTATAATAACTTTATATTAATATGTTAGCAAGTATTTTTTAGTATTCTTTGGTAATTTTTTCGACACCGTATTCTTTCATAAACTGTTTTAAGTCAGCATCGGTTCGGATTAGTGTGACATCATTGAATTTACCTGTGGTTTTATCTTTGAAGCCGGCTACCTGCTCACCGGTACATATGCTGCATCTAAGAACCGGTATCTGATTTTCTTTATCATAGGTTTTGGAATTCTTTTTATTTTTGAAAAGCATTTATGGCACTTCCTTTATACACTCCAGTTTTCATTAACATATTCATCAAAAAATGGTAATACAAATTTTACATATCCATATTGTTCACCATTTATTAACCCTTTTTTTATTAATCTTTTTCTGTATGGATTAAATTCATTTGTTGAAATACCAAGGTAATTTCTGATATCTACTATTTTTCCTGAAGGCGCATTGGCAATTCCAAACAGTATCTCACGATCCTTATTGGATAATTCAGCCCATATCTTATCATAGGAATATTCAGATACATAATTTTTATATTTATTTATTACCTTTCTGAAATCTCCATTATTTTCCCATGCAAAATATCCCAAAACCTGAAAAGCAAATGAATAGCCATTAGTTAGTCCGGACATTTCAGTTGCATCTTCATCATTTATCTTAAGCGTATTTTTATAGTTATATGCTATTTCTTTTTTATTCAACGGATTTAGATAAATCTTTGGTGCTCTATATAAAAAAGTAAGATTTTTTTGATTTTGCAATTCATCTATATTCTCAAACAAGCCTGTCATAAGGAGACAAATCGGAAGATTCTGTCTGACAAATATTTGAAAGGCACTGGCAAATTCTTTCATAGATTTATTATTTACAACTTCATCTATAGTTACAAGTACCTTTTTCTTATGGTTTTTCAGTTCCTCCATCATTTTAGTTATAGCAAGTTGAATATTGGTTATAGGAGCAGTTCCTCCAACCTCTAACCCAAAGCCCCAAAATGAAAGATTTATTTTAGCTTTTTTAAATATTTCTGCACGAGAATTCTCACTTGCAAGGTGTGATGCAAGATTTTCAAGTAAATTTGATTCTGAGCTTAATTCTATCACAATCCAATCTTTATCCTTCTTAAGTTGATTGGAAATCTCTGTCATAAACACCGTTTTGCCGGAACCTCTTACTCCGGTTATCATATATATTTGTTCCGATGGACTTTCATAACTAAAATTTTGTATTATTTCTTCAGCTTCAGCAGCTCGACGAATATACTGCTCCGGTTCACGCCCAAAAAGTAATGAATAAGGATTTTTCATATTGATTTTCCTCCCGTTTACTAGTTTGCAATTCGTTTACTGGTCTTTACTACTTTTTACTGGTTTGCATTTCTTTTACTAGTCTTTACTACTCTTTACTGGTTTGATTTTATTTTACTGGTCTTTACTGGTTTTGTCAATATAATTTAGCCGTATAACTCATTATTATATAATAAGTCATACGGCTAAATTTATCCTTTATCTATCTACTAATACTCCTCACCATGTCTTACCTTAAAGCTTCTTTCATCCTCTACCAGTGGGATTGTCTTGCTGTCAATCCTGTCAATCATTACAAAAGTTCCTTTTCCTATCATGGCGACTAGCTTGTCTATTTCCTCTTCCTGTCCCTGGGCCTCCATGATAACCGAACCATCCCAATTATTCATCACCCAGCCTGTGAGCTTAAGTCCCTGGGCAGCATAATAAGCGCGGTATCTGAAGCCTACGCCCTGGACTCTTCCTATAAATGTTAATCTTTTTCGTACCATATATCACACGTCCTAACTATATTAACTACTTAAAATCATATTAATTCTTCGACAAATCCGCCGTATCATAATGCACCGAAAACTCATTTTTATCATAGGTTCTAAGGAACTCTGTCATGATACGATTTATAACACTTTCGACTTCAGCCAAAGTAAGGTTCATAAGAAGTATCGCAAACTGTGTACTGCTGTACTTGGTTATAACATCCACATTACGAATAGAATTAACAACCGCCTTTTGCAAAAGTTCCATAACCCTGTCCTGTTCCTCAAGCGATGCCTTGGCACCCTTAACCTGCGATACGGTAAATAATGCAATCTGAACCTTCATCTCATTACGCTCTGCAAGGGAACTGATAAATTCATACATCTTTCCAAACTCCGGATAGGCAGCTACCAAACCGCCCTTATAATGCTCACGGTTTTGTATAATTTCAACAAGCTGCTTTAAATCGGCAGCCGGATCCGAAGGCTCATCATTTTGATATTCCAACGCCTGATGGCTGTAGTATGTATTGCCTCCGCGCTGCTTCGCAACATAGAGAGCTTTGTTTGCATTTTCATAAAGGAACATAACCTTATCTTTTTCGGTAATCACCTCTGATATACCGATTGAAACCGAAAATTTACTTACACGTTTATCTGTTTCGGCAAGATTTTTTATACGGTCGATAAATATTTCCGCAAGCTTCTCAGCTTCGTTAGCATCTTTTAGCTCCGGGAAATATGTAACAAATTCATCTGCTCCGAAACGAGCTATAATCTGTTTTTCCGAAAGACCTCTTATCTGCTCTACCATCTTTTTAAGATAAATGTCACCTATGATAAATCCGTCCGTATCATTTATTCTGTGGAAATGATCTATATCAAATATAACGATACAGCCGGTTCCATTTTTTGATATGGCATTTTGTATTGCATGCTTTCCTTTATCACGTCCGTATGCACCTGTTAAGTCATCCAGCTCGTCAGATGTATCGCTTCCCTTATCTTCCGCAATATCTATAACTCTTGACAAAATGGTTGATGTCTGCTGTACCAGTTCTGTTTCAGCATCCGGATTAATCTTAGGAAGTCTGTCCTCATTTATAAGCTTTATCATTACATTTGTAATTTCTTCATCCCACTGTGTACCGCATCCTTTTTCAAGTTCGAACAATATTTTGTCTTTAGGAAGATGCCTTCTGTATACACGATTTGAAGACATGGCGTCATAAGCATCCGCTACTGCAATTATACGTGCAAGGTACGGTATATCATCACCGGATATACCCTCGGGATAACCTTTTCCATCTATACGCTCATGGTGATATTTTGCACCTATTTCAAGTCCCGGAATCATATCGATATCCTTAAGAATCTCTGCACCTGCCAAGGTATGACCTTTCATTATCTGGAACTCTTCATTGGTAAGCTTACCCGGTTTATTTAAAACAGAATCCGGTATACCTATCTTGCCTATATCATGCAAAAGACCTATTATTCTTATATTTGAAACCTCAACATCAGACATACCAAGCTCCGCAGCAATCGTAGCTGAATACTCAGCAACACGCCTTGAATGACCTCTTGTGTACTCATCCTTCGCATCGATAGTATTGGCTATGGTGGTTATGGTCTGCATGGTCATACGTTCAATATCTTTATTTCTTTCGGATAATTCTTTATTATATTTTTCATTGGTTTTATGAATCTCGTCATAGAGTCTGGTAGCAAGATAAGAGCCTAAAAAGCAAAGGAATAAAAGAGCGAGCTGAATCTCTATGTCCTTGCTGTTTTCTGTTGTTATCTCACCACGATTATATCTTAGAAGTATAGAAATCAAATTAAGTACAGTGGCACAGATACCGGTCACCATAATTATTATCGGTTGATGGAAAAGCACCAACAGTGAAAGCATTGGCAGAATATAAGAAAATACCATTGTCGTGCTTCCGGTTATCATAACGAAGATGTACATTATAAAATAACCGCCAACAATAGTATATCTTAACGAATATCTATCCGGTTGTTTCAGATATAGTATCAGAACAATTATGGCAGGCACTGCCGTAACAAGCATGAAAACAAAGAGGTAGCTTATGCTTCTTTGACCTTTTACAACCTCCATGGTATAGCTTATAAAAAGAATAAGCACAATCAACATCCAGCCATACACCAAATTACGATTTATTTTTTTTACGTGTGAATTGTTCAAGTCAAGATCCCCCTCTTTTGTTATACATAATCAGCATGTCAATGTCCGAAAAACGACAATATTTTAAATTATTGTAACATACAAAAAATTACTAAGCAATTTGATTTTGTACCATTTATATTGTTTTTTTTCTATATAATGTTGATTTATAATCATTTTTTTACAGTCAGTTAATACTTATTTTCATATGGAATAATCCTCTAAATAATGCTATAATATTTCTATATAATCCTTGGAGGTATCAGCCTATGAAATGTCCAAACTGCGGTGCCATCCTTCCTGACAATACAGACTTTTGTAATAACTGCGGATATTTTATTGAAAATGTAAATGAAACTCATACCACCGATATTCCAACCGGAAGCTCCATTACCTCCGGTCTTTTTAACATTACCTCCGATTCCATAATAAACGTTGAGCCTAAAAGAAAGAAAAAATCTTTAAGTCAAAAACAGCTTACCATAATTTCCATATGCATATTATTTATTGCATTGCTTGCAATCGTACCTAAAATCGGTGTAAGAAGGGGAATATCCGGAATTGGAGAGCCGATACAGGAAGAAACAACCGGATATACCGAAATAGAAGTTGGTGGATACGAGGTGTCCGTTTACAAGCTATACACCTACGAAATTGAAGCTCTCGTGGTTCACACAAAAAATTATTATGGTTTTGGATTTTCCCAAAAACTTGTTCCAAAGGATGTCGCTTTAGCATGGGGTGATGTTGCAAAATATAATGACACTGTTAATTTTCATTGGCATCAGGGGCAACGCCGATGCTACTGTCGATTAAACGAAGAGGACTTAAACATCGTGGGTGGCCCTGACTATGTTTCAAGTCACTTTTCAAATAATCATCTTATAGCCGCAGACAACACCGTTAAGCGTAAAATTAAGAAAATCAAAAAAGGCGACCATATCATAATCACCGGATATCTTGTAAATATAGATGCTGAAAATGACAGCGATAAATACTATCTGTGGGACACAAGCACAACAAGGGATGACGAGGGCGATGGTGCCTGTGAATTAATATTTGTAACAGACGTAAAATGGCTGGATTGATAATTGACAAAAAAATACACTCAATATATTATAGTTTTGTATAATCATATATAGCCCCTCGGAATCTTGAGGCTTAAAAACGCATTTATCGTATAAATGCAATGTTCTTTGAAAATTGAATACTATCAGGAATGAAAAAAGAGCTAAAAGAAATATTTTTTGAAAAAATGGGCGACTTTAATACACATATTCGTCAGA
>JAFUGL010000041.1 GCA_017469405.1 Lachnospiraceae bacterium
ATCCACCTTGGACACTTCCTTCATCCTCTTTATGATGTATTCCGTACTTCCTATATATCCGAAAAATACTCCCGCCTGCATACTTGTTACGGTATCCTTGGCAAGTATTGTATCCGGCTTGGTAATCTCTATTTCAGGAAGCTTTGCTGTACCCTGCCAGAGTGCGCTCGCACCAAGTCTTATACCCGGAGAAGTTACCCCCGAACTGAAATTACCTCCGGCAAGTACAAGGTCATATGTAGTCGCTGTACCAAAATCTATAACGATAACCGGTCCACCATATATATCATATGCGGCAACCGCATCCACAAGTCTGTCCGAACCAAGAGCCTTAGGATTAGGAATAGCTATATTAATTCCTGTCTTTATGCCCGGTGCAACAATAATCGGATTAACATGAAGATATTTGATGATTCCACTTGTAAGTGAATGCATAACATTAGGCACAACCGATGAAATAATAACTGCATTTATATCATCAGCCTTCATATTTCTTACACTCAGCCAGTCACAGAAAAACATTCCGTATTCATCGGAGGTTCTTGAAATCCCTGTTGTCATACGAAATGTGTATTTTAAATCCTTATCATCAAATAATCCGACAGTTATGTTAGTATTTCCTACATCTATTGCAAATAACATATTATTTTCCTCTCATATATACAGCTCATAAAAAACAACTGTAATTTTGTATCATATTTTTAATACATATTTCTAAAAGAACGCCTCAAAATACTGCTCCAGCTGTTCAAATAATTCTTTCTTTTCTTCCTGCATCTGTTTAACCTTAAGCACACTTCCAATCTCATCATACAGTATGTCCTCTTCGGCAGCATCTGTCAATATATTGAGATTGCCATCCTTATCAAACATAAGTGTGATAATTCCACCTACATCCTCCGTAAAAAGAACACACATAATCTTAAGCTCGTCCTTAACAGCCTTAGGAAGTCCGTTAAAATCCTCATTCAAATAATACTTCTGTGCATACTTTGATGAACTGCATAAAACAATTTCGTCCTGATACATATTATCCTCTTTCCATTTTTCTTTGACCGACTATATACAGATAGTTCATACAACTTGCCATCGGTTTGATAAATCAGGCAAAATTATGAACTATCTTCACATAATCGGTCTGTAAAATAATGTATTATATATTAATTTTATCATGACATCAATTAATTACGTCAGCCATATCATACATGCCGCTTGGCTTTCCTGCAAGGAATTTAGCAGCTTCGATTGCTCCCTTTGCAAATACTGACTTTGAATATGCAGTATGCTTGATCTCAATAACCTCATCAACTCCTGCAAATATAACCTCATGCTCACCGACTATGGTTCCGCCTCTTACTGCAGAGATTCCAAGCTCTTTTTTCTCTCTTTTCTTTCTTACCTGAGAACGGTCATACACATATTCATATTCATTATTTCTTGCTTCATTTATAGAATCAGCAAGCGCAAGTGCTGTTCCTGACGGTGCATCAACCTTCTGGTTATGGTGCTTTTCAACTATCTCTATGTCAAAGCCGGCAGGAGCAAATACATTTGCTGCTTCCTTGAGAAGCTTCATAATAGTATTAATTCCAAGGCTCATGTTGGCCGACTTAAGAATTGCTACATCCTTAGATGTTTCAGCAACCTTATTAATCTGATTAGGCGTAAGACCTGTAGTACAAAGTACGACCGGAATCTTCTTTGCCTTAGAATAGTCAAGCAATTTATCAACCGCTGCCGCCGCTGCAAAATCTATAATTGCATCAGCTTCCACATCACATGCATCTATATCCGTAAACACAGGATATCCATTATCTCTATTATCTACAACATCTATACCTGCCACTATCTCTACATCTGCATCCTCTTTGCAAAGACCTGTTATTACCTGACCCATCTTGCCATTGCAGCCATGCATGATTATCCTTGTCATAGTATACCTCCCATAAATCTATGTTATATCTTATAGTAAAAATCTCAATTTCGATTATCATTTAGTTTAACTAATATAACTTACACTCTTATATCCTGACTAAAATTCAATTCCGAAATCCTTCATAGCCTTCTTAAGTCTTTCAACATTCTGTGGCTCCATCTCTGTAAGAGGCATTCTTAAATATCCGTCACAGAAGCCCATAAGCTCAACAGCCTTCTTAACAGGTATAGGATTAACCTCACAGAAAAGTGCGTTACAAAGCTCAATTGACTTAAGCTGCATATCACAAGCCTTCTTTACATCTCCGTCAAGATATGCTCTGGTCATATCATGCATAAACTGAGGTGCGATATTTGATACAACAGATATTACACCCTTACCACCAAGAGACATAATAGGTACAACCTGATCATCATTTCCCGAATAAAGATCTATGCATCCATCAGCAAGACTCATAAGCTTTGCCACCTGTGATATATTGCCAGATGCTTCCTTGATTGCAACGATGTTTTCCACATTCTTTGCAAGATATACAGCAGTTTCAGGATTGATATTACAGCCTGTTCTACTCTGAACATTATACAAAATAATAGGAAGCTTAACGCTGTTTGCGATATCTGTATAATGCTTGATAAGACCATTTTGAGTTGCTTTATTATAATACGGTGTTACAAGAAGAAGTCCGTCAACACCATACTTCTCTGCTTCCTGTGAAAGATAAATTGCTGTATCGGTTGCATTTGAACCTGTTCCTGCAACAACAGGGATTCTGTGATTAACAACCTCTGTACAGAACTTGATGCAATCAAGATGCTCCTCATGTGTAAGTGTTGAAGATTCACCTGTAGTACCACATACTATAATACAATCCGTACCATTGG
>JAFUGL010000014.1 GCA_017469405.1 Lachnospiraceae bacterium
CATAAAAACCCGGATGCCATTTGATGTTTCCAATGTTATCCATATAACCACTCTCCTTTATCTATACTCAATTTTCATATGAAAATAAAAAGCAAGAATTATATGAATTTATTACCCGGGTTTTCTTTAAAAATCACAGAATATCTACTTGCTTATGTAGATGTTATCATAATAAAAAAAATATACCAGTCAAAAATTTTAACCTTTGGGGTTGAAATTTTTATTGGCTTATAAAAAGATGTTTTTTTATGTGCAAAATGAGAAATTGATGTTATAATAAGCGTTGTTTAGATTTAACAGTAAAGGAGATAATACATTATGAGGAAATCCAGACATTTTACTATCGCCGGAGTAAGGATGGTGGTAAGTCTAATATTGGTTTGCATGTTGACTTTTGGCTTATCAGGTTGCGGCAACAAGACAGAAAAAAAGGATGATAGGATTACGACAGAAGATTCCGCAGAGCAGGATGAAGTGAAGATTGATGTCGATGAACCCGATCAGCCAATAGCTGATGGCGTAAATTTAAACGAGAACGAGGAGACTACCAGTGATTCGGATGTTCCGGACGTTGCGGATGCTATGGACGAAACAGAGACAATGACGGAGGCCGACACTACAAGTAGTGCTCCTGGTACGACTGGTGCGTATAGCTATACTATCTATGACGGCATAGAGATTAATATGGATGTTAATATCGATGACTATATGTTTACTGGTATAGCTAACGGCGCTCAGTGCTTCGATTTGGGGGCGCTTGCTCAGGATTATGGATGGGTCTATACGAGAGAAGAAACTGGAGATTACTCGTATCGCTATGACTATGGCGATATGGCGATCGTCTTCGCTTTTTATTGCGATCGTGACACGGACGCTGACAAAATATCTGGTTTCTATGACGATTATCAGATGACAATCATTGAATATACGTTTGCACAGCAAAGCGACAACGATGATTTGTATTACAGTTCCTTCGATCATTCAAATCAGTCTCTTGTCTTAGACCTTATGGATCACGGATCAATCTGCGAATACGAAATATATCCAAGCGTTAAGATATGTGGTTCAAGGTCCGACATTATCATTATTGCGTATCTCATCTCGTCCGCAAAGACGAATCCCGGGGTAAATCCATTTTCATTAGTTGATTTCATGAACTATTCCAGCGGTCGAGGGAACACAGGTATAGAAACATACTATCTTCCATAAACAAGAAGGGTCACAACCAATAATGTGGCCCTTTTAACTATATAGGACACTATAATAAAATGCATTTTGGCTACTCTGCTTGACAAAAAATAACGATTTAGGGTGCAAGGACTTCTGAAGAGGGAGTCCTTTTTTGATGCCCATAAATACTGACTTTTTAAGGCGATGTACCCTTTTTACCCTAAAAGGGTGCATCGTTAAATTGTATTTGAGTTAGATAGGTTTCGGAAATAATGATCAATGGTTAGTGTAACACTATCCTTTAAGATGCAATACATTAAGAAGTAATATCCAGCTCATGCCGTAATAGGTGACAACCGCTACAAGGTCGTTTATGGTTGTGATGAGCGGTCCGGATGCAACCGCCGGGTCAACCTTAATCTTTTTAAAGAAGAGTGGTATAAGTGTTCCGACAGCGCTGGAGATAAGCATCGCAAGCACAAGTGATATACCTATACATCCTGAAACCGCATATGCAAAAAGTGCGGTTTTATGTTTTGCAAGCATTATATAAAGTCCGACAAATACAAAGGATATTGCACCGAGCAAGAGTCCGTTGCATAGTCCGACACGCATCTCCTTTATGACGAGATGCCCTTTTTGTTTAAAGGTGAGATTTTCATCCATCAAAACTCTGATGGTAACCGCAAGTGACTGGGTACCGACATTACCTGCCATATCAAGGATGAGTGATTGGAAGGCCATTATTAGAGTAAGCTCTCTAACAATCTTATCAAACATGCCAACCACACTTGAAACTATCATTCCAAGTCCGAGGAGAATCAAAAGCCAAGGCAGACGTTTTTTCATACTTTGACCGAGAGGCTCCTGTAAATCCTCTTCTGCGGTAAGACCTGCGAGACGTGCGTAATCCTCACCCATCTCATCATCGACAACTTCGATTATGCTCTGTGCGGTTATAACACCTAGAAGCTTATTCATATTATCAAGTACAGGTATAATGCTTTCGGAATAATCCTTCAGCTTTTCGATACAATCATCTATGGTCTCGCTCGCGTATACGTATGGGAAAGAGGTAACTATCAAATCATCAAGCGGAACAGTGTTTCTTGCGATAATTAAATCCTTCAAATCAATAGCACCATAGAATTCATCGTATTCATCAACTACAAAAATAGTAGAAATGTTATCATTTTCTTCCGCCTGTCTCACCAGCTCATTCATAGCCTGTTTAACGGTAAGATTTTCTCTTATAATTATACAGTTGGTAGTCATACGGCTACCGATTTCATCCTCATCAAAGGAGGCGATAAGTCGTATCTCCTTTTGAACCTCCGGATTGATTGCTTCGATTATAAGTGAACGCTTTTCCTTTTCTATCTGATGCAGAACATTTGCTGCTGTATCCGTTTCAAGTTCGGATACAACGGCAGCAGCCTTCCTTATATCCATTTCATTCAGATAAGTTCCTACATCCTCTTCGTCCAGATACTCAAATATCTCTGCAAGCATATCAGCATTACAAACCCTGAAAAGCTTTTTGATTTCCTGAGTATTGAGCGCACTGATAACCTGAGCAATATCATTTGCATGATAATCCTCTAACTTGTTAAGTATGTTTTTTGGGGAATTATTGCTTCGTATGATGCCAAGAATTTCGGACTCATAATCAGGCTTTTTCTGCGCAGCTTCATTCTCGGCAGCCTCATTTTGAGTCTCTGCATCATCAGATACATTGTTTAATACTTCATCTTCCATTTATTTACCCTCCGTTTCATTCGTTGAAGCTTTAATAATTCAACGCTGACGTAAGGGACAAAAGGACAAAATAATACCTATGTATGAGCGGGTCACACACAGGCAGATAAAATTACATATACAAAGTAAATAAAGTGACAGAATCCAAACAAGGCTTACACTTTATTAATCTGTATATTAAAAATCGCCCGTTTGACCCATGACTGTCGCCGTTTGCCACTTTATCCACCTACCTTTTTCAATGTATTTAAACCATAGCTATTATTACATTTTAAATAGAAAAAGTCAACAAAAAATATAGCAATTAAGCCATGTTTTAAGTTTTTAAAAGGGATATTTCTCATTGACAAAAATAATTTTATTAAAATGATAGATTCATACAAGTGCTAAGCATAGCGTTAAGTGACAACGTGCTATGCGTGTACTTTGTATGAAGCTATCATTTATAAAATAAGTAAAAATATTGTCAATGAGAAATATCCCAAAAATTTTTTAAAACTTTTTTTGAAACTTAAGGTTCGCATAAGGTTCACATATTATCATAAACACAAGTTAAGGGAAAAACCTTGAAAAAAATGTTTGAAAACCGGATGAGGAGTGATGAGCTATGAATAATGAAATTTTTAAAAGATATGAAATTAAATATCTGGTAACAAGGGAACAGAGAGAGTTAATCGAAAAGGTATTTAGAGAAAAAATGGTACCGGATGCTTACGGTGAGAGCACCATCTGCAATATATATTATGATACACCTGATATGAGACTTATAAGAAATTCTTTGGACGGACCTGCATATAAGGAAAAATTAAGAGTGAGAAGCTACGGACAGATAAAGCCGGGCGAAGACGTATTTGTAGAGCTGAAGAAAAAATATGACGGTGTTGTTTATAAGAGAAGAGTTACAATGCAGGAAAATAAAGCAAGAATTTATCTTGATAAAAATTCCAAGATAGATAATCCGGTAAAGGGTGACAGCTTCCTTGAAAGACAGATAGTAAAGGAGCTTGATTATTTTAAAAGCTTTTACAAGAATTTAAAACCTGCGGTTTATCTTTGCTACGACAGAACGGCTTACTTCTCAAATGAAGACGCAAGCTTCAGAGTAACCTTTGATAAAAATATAAGATGGAGAACAGAGGATATGAAGCTTACATCAAAGCCGGGCGGAAGAGATATATTGGAAGACGGAATGTCACTTATGGAGATTAAGGCAGCAAATGCAATTCCTAAATGGATGGTGGATATACTTAGCAGTGAAAAGATAAGAAAGACATCATTTTCAAAATATGGAAGAGCGTATATGCAGATGCTTGAGGATAGAAATAATAACAATGTAATCAGATATGATTTTACAGATAGAAAGGTGGGCTAATTATGGAAAATTTATTTGAAAGTATGAACACATTAAATCAGACAGATATAACTTTAGGAGATTTTGTTATAACGATAATCGCGGCACTTATACTCGGAGCGGTGCTTGCTCTTACTTATAAGTATAAGTCCAATCCGACAAAGAGCTTTGTTGGAACACTTGCCATACTTCCGGCAGTAGTAAGCGTGGTGATTCTTATGGTAAGCGGAAGCCTTGGCGCAGGAGTAGCGGTAGCCGGAACATTTTCACTTGTAAGATTTCGTTCGGCACCCGGAACAGCAAAGGAAATCGGAGCAATCTTTATGGCGATGGCAGTCGGTCTTGCCTGTGGAATGGGATTTATGGGAGCCGCAGTTGTATTTACGGTAATAATGTGTGTGGTAGTTTTGGTATATGAAACTGTAGGTTTTGGAAAAAGCAATATGTCAGTTTTAAATAAGACCATAAATATTACGGTTCCGGAAGATCTTGATTATAGCGAAATATTTGATGAGGTTTGGGAAAAATATGTAAGTAAGGTTGAAATGACAAAGATAAAAACCACCAATCTCGGAAGCTTAAATAAGTTGACCTACAATATAACTCTTAAAGAAAAGAATACGGAAAAGCAGCTTATCGATGATATAAGATGCAGAAACGGTAACCTTGAGATTAGCATGTCGGCTCAGGTAACAGAGCAAATGGAACTTTAACAATAAATTTTATTTGGATAAACGAATATATAGAACCAAAAAAATGTATAGCAGATCAGGCGGATATTTGATTAGGAAAATGAGGTGATTGTTATGAGAAAGAGATTTTTAGCAATTAGTATGACAACTATTATGATACTTTGTATGGCAGGCTGCGGCAAGAAAAGTGAAACCGGCGATGCCGGTACTACAGTCAGTCAGGTAGCTACAGAAAGCGACACAACAGCTGATGTAAAGGTAGTCAGTGAGGATGACATGTTTTCAGACAGAGATTATGATATAAGCTATGATGATGCGGAAGATATAAGTCTGGCAGACGGAGCTTCAAGCTCGGATGCTTCGGGTGTGGAGATAGATGGGGATACAATCACTATTACCAAGGCAGGCAGCTACAAGCTTTCAGGAAGCTTGAGTGATGGTCAGATTATCGTAGATGTGGCGGATGACGAAAAGGTTCAGCTTGTACTTGATGGAGTTGATATAACCAATGATGACAGTGCTGTCATATATGTAAAAAATGCGGATAAGGTTTTTATTACAACTACAGATAGTGACAACAGCTTAAGCGTTACCGGTGAATTTGAAGAGACAGAGGATGGCGTGGATGCTGTAATATATGCAAAGGATGATATAACCTTAAATGGTGCGGGAACATTAAATATTACTTGCGAGACCTCTCATGGTATAGTTGGTAAGGATGATGTAAAGATTACAAGCGGTACCTATAATATAGAGGCTGCAAAGAAGGGAATAGATGCCAATGACAGTGTAAGGGTTGCAGACGGAGAAATCAACATAACGAGCGGTACTGACGGTATACATGTGGAAAATACCGATGACGAGACACTTGGATACTTCTATGCAATCGGTGGTACATTTAATATAGAGGCAGGCTATGATGGTATAGATGCATCCGGTGAAGCATTGATTTATGACGGAGAGTACAATATCGTATCCGGAGGCGGATATGAAAATGGTGCCTTCCATTCTGAAGATATGATGGGTGGAGGCTTCGGTGGACAAAACATGGGACAGCGTCAGGATTTTGAAAATGGCGGAAACTTTGATGGTCAGATGCCGGAAGATATGGAAAACGGAGATTTCGGTGGCGGAAGAGGAAGACGCGGAGAAAACGGTATGGATGGACAGCAGGGCTTCGGCGGAGGTCCGGGTGGAAAGATGCAGAATGGACAGATGCCGGATGGCTCTAACATGGGTGAGATGACACCTCCTGATATGGCAGATGGTGAATTCCCTTCTGATATGACCCCTCCTGATATGGAAAACGGTGAATTACCGGAGGATATGACTGCACCTGATATGCAGGCAGACGAAACAGGTGATTCAACCTTGGATGCACAAGATGAAACCGCAGATGAAAATGAAGAGGCTTCAGCTGATGAAGAAAACGAGTATGATGCAGATGACTATCTTGAAAACTCTACTAAAGGTATAAAAGCTGATGGTGGAATATATATATTCGGAGGAAGCTTTGATATAGATTCAGCAGATGATACAATTCATTCGGATAATGTGGTAAATATCGAAAATGGCAGCCTTAATCTTGCCTCCGGTGATGATGGAATACATGCAGATGTAACACTTACCATAAATGGGGGAAAGCTTGACATTACAAACAGCTATGAAGGTCTGGAGGCTCATACCATAGAGGTAAATGATGGTGAGATAAATCTTATAGCTTCCGATGATGGCTTGAATGCAGGAGGCAGCACAGATGCATTACTCACAATAAATGGTGGAACACTCAACATATCAGCAGCAGGTGACTGCGTAGATTCAAACGGAACACTTGCGGTAAATGGTGGAGTAACCTATGTAAGCGGTCCAAACAACGGAGGAAACGGATCTATAGATTATGAGATGAACGGTTATATAACAGGTGGAACCTTCGTATCAGCAGGTGCAAGCGGAATGGCTATGAACTTCGGTTCCGAATCAACACAGTGCTCAATCCTCTATGAACTTTCAAGCAGTGCAGCAAGCGGAACAACCATAACTCTTACAGACAGTGATGGAAATGAAATCGTAAGCTATACACCGGATAAGGCCTTCCAGTCCATAGTAATAAGTTCACCTGATATCGAAAGTGACGGCACATACACACTCACAGTTGGTACAGAAACCTACACCATAGAAATGTCCGGCACCATATACGGTCAGGGCACCGGCATGGGTGGCTTCGGAGGAGGCCAGGGCGGCATGGGCGGTCAAGGTGGCCAAGGCATGATGCCTTAAGGAGGATTCATTTTACGTTCTCTATCCCACAGCATAAAATAGGAGTATAAGACACACCCTATTAACTCGCTAACATTTGTGAAATCAGCGCACTCATATTTTTAAAATTTGCAAAAATCGATAAACTCACTTCGCTCAAACATATCGATTTTTTAAGCAAATTATTAAAAATATGAGTGCGCTGATTTTACACAAATAACGCTCACGTTAATTAGGATGTGTCTTATACTCCTTTATTTCATGCTGTGGGAATATAATTCCTTGTTTGAAT
This sequence comes from Lachnospiraceae bacterium, assembly GCA_017469405.1. Classification (GTDB taxonomy): domain Bacteria; phylum Bacillota; class Clostridia; order Lachnospirales; family Lachnospiraceae; genus Coprococcus_C. Next base: position 7,520 of record JAFUGL010000014.1, read on the forward strand.
CCTCGTTAAAGAACATCTACTGCCAAAATCCCACTTACCTCATTCAACTATCAGAGAGTCCTTGGCTGCCTGAAGTATGAGGATGGTTGTGTATTGGTTATCCTTGGAATATGTAAGGTTTTCAAAGGAGGCACCCGCATCGAGCTGTGAATTGAGTTCGTCTAATGATGGACCGATGAGTGGGTACATGGCGGTTACCGTTTCATTTAAATTGGTTATATCAAGGTGTGATACTCTGCCGTTATCAACTGTGACAACAAGCTGAAGTTCGGTCTGTCCGCCTACGTTCATAATGGATGAGTATACACCTGACTTGTATGTACCTGCAGATGTGTTTACAGTTTCTTGTGGAGGGATAACTGTAGCATTAGGTGCAGGCTGTCCTTGTGACATATCAGAGTCAGATTCCGGTGAAGCTTGCTCTTGGGCTGGATTGGTAGTTGAATCCGGTAAAGTCTGATCTTGGACTAAATTTGTTGTTGACTCTGCTACAGTCTGGTCCTTGGCCTGGTTAGAAGTCGAATCCGGCACAGTTTGTTCTTGTGGTGGAATTATTGTTGCGTCAGGTGCATTTGATTGTGAAGTTGTGTTTGAGTTTTCAATTGTATTTTCTGTGTTGTTACTCTCCCCTTTCTTTTTATCCTTAGACGGCGAAAACATGTAGATAAGTAAAGATATAAGAAGGATTCCAAGAACAACAAATATCGCTGTGTATATGATCTCTTTTGACTTTAGAACAACTATTTTTGTTTTTGCTGACATAATAAAAACTCCCTGCTTAAGATTATTATAAATATATTCTTAGGCAGGGAGTTTTATAACTTATATATCAGTAATATTTTTAAAGCTTTGAGTAGCCGAAGCTGTTTACAATTGCTGTAAGAGGGTGTCCTCCTTTACACATAGGGCAGTCAACAGCAGGGTAGGTAAGATAGTTTGGTATATCATCTGTTGTAAATATAGTGTTGATATGCTGACCGTGGATTTCCTTGGCAGCAGAGAATATTGCTGATACACCGGCGATTTTACCACCGTAATATTCTATACATTCGAGTGCTGAATTGATAGTCTTACCGGTTGTTGCGGTAGCTAAGAGCACGAGAATATTTTTTCCTTTTATAAACGGAAGATAGTTTTCTCTAAACATAAGCTGTCCACTTGAGGTTTGTTCAGGCGTAAGTATATAAACCGTGTTGTGAATATTCGCAGACATGATTCCTGCGCTTGTAAGCTCGTCTGCGAGATAAGCACCTATAATATCTGTTCCGTCAAGACAAACTATAGCATCAATTATTGTAGAGGTAACATATTCCTGTACAAGAGCCTTTGCTACGGCCTTTGCTTCATTTCTTCTGGTTTTAAGGGTCGTCATATCAATGTAATAATTGATGTGAGAAGAAGATGTAGCAAAATGTCCCGGAGTGATGTTTAATGCTATAAGATTATTAAACTGTGAATATATCTTAAATTTATTTGGATTTTCCATAATATTCCTCCTTAATATAATATATGGATATATAACCAATATTATTATAGCCTTATTTTTACTATTAGACAAGTAAAAAACATTTTTGTTATATGAATAGGCTTGTTTTTTCTTTATAAATCAAGATTTTTTATTTATAAATTAAGTGCTTTTCACTTGCTTGTACCATATATTTATGTTACAATTACTTATAATTATGCGATTTTTTAGCATAAAGAAATGCTTTATTTATTAACATGACCTTTAGCTTAATCTGATGGGAGATTAAAGATGATTAATACGACAAAAAAACCGGGCATTTCAGATATCGAAATTGCAGAGCGTATGGAAGCTTATCATTTACAGGGCTTTGACCGTATGCAGCTTGAAGAGATAGAAAAGGGTCTAAGAAGCGGTGTAGATGTAGATGTCTATGCAGATACTAAATATTTGTTCCTTCAGATGACAGAAATCAGAAAGGGCTTGGAACAGGGCATAGATATAGAACCATACCTGGATGAAAAATATGACTGGTTTCAGATGAGAGAAATCAGAAGAGGAATAAAAGACGGCGTTGATGTGTCCATATATCTTGATGAGGATATGGATTATCTTGTCATGCGCGAAATAAGACTCGGACTTGAAGAAGGAATAAATCTTTATCCATATTATGAAAAGAGAATTCCAAAGGCTGTTTTATGTGAGATAAGAAAAGCTTTTTCCGACGGATTAAATATAGATATATATGTTGAGGATGGATATAAGGATGACCAGCTTAAAGAGATAAGACATGGTCTTAAAAATAATGTTGATATTACTTGCTTTTTGGATCATTCTTATTCCGGCAGCCAGATGTATGAGATAAGGCGTGGACTTGAAGAAAAGCTTGATATATCCAAGTATTCTAAAAATATTTATAATTGGATGCAGATGCGTGAGATGAGACTTGGCTTAAAATCCGGTGTAGATGTTACAAAATATGAGGACCCACTTTATTCACAGGAGCAAATGCGTGAGATAAGGCTTGGACTTGAAGAAGGAATAGATGTATCGGATTATACTTCACTTATGTGGAGTGCAACAGATATGGCAAACCATAGAGCCAAGATAAAAACTTTTGGTAAGGTTGAGTCAGATTTATATAATCCGGATTCGGAGGTTTTGACCTATGATGATAAAGAATTCGGAGAGATTGCTTCGGCAGATGACGGAGTGGTATGGAACGCTGAAAATCAGAGAGTTACGATAGATGTAAATTATGATGCCATGACGGCATATGTCATTCTTCCTAAACTATCCAAGGAAGAAGCATATTTTACCGAAAATGAGATAACATCCGCTCTTAAGTTAAATGGAGTAAGACAGGGTATTATTAAAGGTACAATTTTAGAAATACTAAAGGGCAATAAGCCTGAAAATGAACGAATCCTCATAGCTGAAGGTAAGCTGCCGGTTGATGGTCAGGACGGATATTTTGAATACTTTTTTGAGAGAAATATAGATCGTACACCTGAATTGAACGAAGATGGTTCTGTTAATTATTCAAATATTACTTTATTTGAACAGGTAGAAGAGGGACAGAAACTTGCAGTATATCATCCTGCTGTAAGAGGTATATATGGCTATGATGTTACAGGAAAGCTGATTCATCCGAAAAACGGACAGAATCTTCCAAGGCTTACCGGAAAAAATATCATGCTGTTGGATGATGAAGTTACTTATGTTTCAACCGTAAAGGGTTGCATAGAAGAAACTAATGGCAATATTACCATTAGTACAGTCTATATTGTCAAAGGTGATGTAACACTTTCAACAGGAAATATTAAGTTTGACGGAGATGTAGAAGTAAAAGGAGATGTTCGTCCGAGATCCATTATCGAAGCTACAGGTAATGTAATTATAAATGGAAGTGTTGAGGCAGCGTTTATAAAGGCAGGAAAAGATGTGCTTGTTAAGCAGGGTGTTCTCGGAAAGGGCGTCGGAATTATAGAAGCCGGAAATGATGTAAACGGTAAGTTTTTTGAAAATGTTAAGATATATGCAGAGAATGATGTAAAGAGTAATTATCTGTATAACTGTAATTGTGTTGCAATGCATAAGGTTATTATATCAGGAAGGCGCGGTGCTATAGTAGGAGGACTCACATCAGCCATATATGGAGTTGAGGCTGCCGAACTTGGCAATAAGATGGGAGTAAGGACAGAATTTGAAGTTGGAGCAAACCAGTATTTTGTCAAGAAATTAAGAGAGTGGGACTCCAAGACAAAGGAATTATCCGTAAAAGTTACAATCTTTAAGGAAGAGATGAAGAAGCTTCAGGTTAAGGTTAAACTGGATGTGTTAAAGGATACTCCTATTTATCAAAATGTTCAGACTGCGATGATGCAGCTCATGAATGAAATAGAAGGGATAAAAGAAGAAAGAGATGCATTTACAAATGAAATTGCAAAAAACAGTGCATCTATCGGAGTAAGAGTATCAGGAAGAGCATATGCGGGTTGCCTTATAAATATTAATAATGCAAAATATCTTCTTGATAAAGATGTTAATAAGGTATGGTTTAGAGAGAAGGAACAGGCAATTGTTCAACTTTTAAGCTAATATATTTGGAGGAAAATAATGGGAGAATCAAAGAGATTTATATTGCTTTCGACATGCAGTTTTAAGCTTTTGAGTGATGTGTCAAAGGCACTTAGTGATGAATATGAGATTGTAAAGGCTATAGATGGTGCACAGACTATCAGGGCGATTTCCGATAAAAGTATCAATCTTGCCTGTGCGATTATAGATTTGAATCAGCCTAATATGAACGTTTTTCAGATACTAAGTCTTATGAAAAAAAGTTCTGTTATGAAGTACATTCCGGTTATAATCATGGCTGAAACTCTGGATGATGAAAATGCAGAAAAGTGTCTTGAGGATGGTGCCGCAGATATAATTATGACACCGGTATCTGCTGCAAAGATAAGATTTTCCGTAAGCAGATGTATTCAAAATAAAATGTATATAAAAGAGCTTGAAGAAAAGTCTCTTGATTCAAATGATGGTAAAAAAACAGAATCCGACGGAAAATCGCAGGCAGACAATTCAGACACCAATATGGATATGGCAAGGCAGAAAGCAGTGTCAGAGCTTGAACATGAATTTGCAAATATGATCGGAACACTTGCTGAATTTAGAAATTTCAGTAAAAATCATATAAAAAGAGTTAGAGAGATTACAAGGTCGTTATGCGATACACTGGTAAGCTTTTTTCCGGAGAGCAATCTTAACAAAGAGGATATTGCTTACATAGCTGATGCTTCATGCTATCATGATGTAGGTAAGTTACTTATACCGGATGATATTTTATTAAAGCCTCTTAAGCTTACTCCGTCAGAATTTGATATGATAAAATCTCATACTACAAAGGGATGTGAAATACTTGATAATCTAAAAGATTTTCAGTCAGAAAAGATGTTCCATTACAGTTGGGAGATATGCAGATATCATCATGAAAGATATGATGGAAAAGGATATCCGGAAAAGCTGAAAGGGGAAAATATTCCACTTTCTGCACAGATAGTTTCCATAGCGGACGCATTTGATGCACTTATGACCAATACAGCTTATAGAAAAGCTATAGACTTTGAAAAAGCGTATTCTATGGTTATGGAAGGTGAGTGTGGTATGTTCTCACCACGTATTATACAGTGCTTTAAAATGAATAAAGATAAAATAGAAGAGATATCCAGAAAATATGCAGATCCATATGCATAGCATTTACATAATTGGAGAATATTTATGTCTTTACAAATGATACTCGGTCCTTCGGGTTCGGGCAAATCACATTATATATATAATAAAATAATTAAGGACGGTATAAAGAATCCTGACACAAACTATATTTTGCTTGTACCTGAGCAGTACTCTATGGCGCTTCAGAGAAAGCTTGTCATGATGCATCCTGCAAAGGGATATATGAATATAGATGTTATCGGCTTTAACCGTCTTTGTTTTCGTGTTTTTGATGAACTAAATATCAAACCTCAAAGAGTGCTTGAGGATTTTGGAAAAAGTATGCTTATTCGAAAAGCGGCAGGAGAAAGAAAGACTAATATGTCTGTTTATTCAGGCAGCCTTGATAAATCAGGCTTTATTGATGAAGTAAAATCCCTTATGTCGGAGATGTATCAGTATGGTATTAAAAGAGAAAGTCTGGATGGAGTTATTGAGAAGTTAAAGGATAGTCCGTCTGATATTCTTTTGTATAAGAAACTGACTGATATGAAAGAAATTTTCAATGCCTTTGATGATAAACTTTCAGATAATTATATAGTTGCAGAAAAACTTACAGAGATACTTGCTGATAATATAGAAAAGTCAAATCTTATTAAAAGAAGTGTTATCGCTTTGGATGGCTTTACAGGATTTACACCTATACAGCTTGACCTTATTGAAAAACTAATAAGATATTCAAAGGATGTCTATGGCGTATTTACCATAGATAAAAAGTTTTATGATAAAAAGAATATAAAAGAGCATGAGCTTTTTTATCTTACCAAAAAGACAGTAACAGGACTAAAGGAACTCGCAATAAAAAATTCTGTTGATGTTCTTGATGATTATTTTATCACCGGAGAAGATTCAAACAGATGGAGTGATGGAAGCAGGTTTATTTCAAAACTTGAAAAAAATATATTCAGATTTCCATATGATAAATATAGCGATAAGCAAAATGATATTTCAATAACCGTATATGATACACCACGTAAAGAGATGGAGGGAGTAGCATATCAGATAAATAAATTAGTGAAAGAAGAAAAATACAGATATAAAGATATTGCTGTAATTAGTGGAAATCTTGAAGGAATCAGTGAAAAAACAGCACAGATTTTTGAAAGATTTGATATACCATATTTTCTTGATGCGAGTATACCTGTAAAAAATAATCCATATATTAATTCACTTGAGTATCTTTTAAGGATAGTTAAGGAGAATTTTTCTTATGATAGTGTATTTGCATTTTTAAAGTCAGGCATATTAAGTGAACTTGACGATGATGATATAGAAACAATTGAGAATTATGTTCTGAAAAAAGGAATATGCGGAAAATCAGCCTGGAGCAGAGAATGGGATGAAGATGTTGAGGGGATAAGGGTTTATGTTGCAGATACTCTTATACCATTTTATGAACTTCTTTATAATAAAAAAAATAGCATTAAAGATTACACAAAAGCCATACGTGATTTTATGGAAATATATGAATATGAAAAGCGTATGGAAGAATTTAAAAACTTATATGCCAAGTTGATTTCGGTCTTCGATAAGATGGATGAGATTATGGGGGATGATACAACCTCAATAGATGATTTTACTGAGCTTATGACGCTTGGCTTAAAGGATCTTACACTTGGTGTTATTCCCAAAACTCTTGATATGACCATTGTAGGGGATATAACAAGAACACGACTTGATGAAATAAAGATATTATTTATAGTTGGAATAAATGATGGAATTATTCCTAAAAAAAGCAGTAATTCGGGTATTATAGGTGACAACGATAAAGAAAGATTAAAGGAATTAGGAATTGAGCTTGCTCCTACAGATAAATTTAATTCATATATAGAACAGTTCTATCTTTACACAAATATGACAAAGCCTAAAGATAAACTTATTCTTTCCTATACCAATATGAATGATGATAATGAACAGATAAGACCATCTTATGTTATTTCAAGAATTACCAATATATTTACAGGTATTTCCGTAAATAAAGATGAAATGTATAAAGTGGCCAATAAAAAGACCGGTCTTGATGCTCTGATAGAAGGAATGCAGCTTATTATGTCAGGGGATAATTCGAAACTTTATGAAACCATGAGCCTTTATAAACTTTACTATGATATGCAGGAGGAAGGTCTGGAGTTAATCGAAAGTGCATTTTTATATAATAACATTCCTGAAAACTTATCAGATGATATAGCGGATCTGATTAAACTTAAGCTTATGTCACAATCAGTATCCAGGCTCGAAAAATATGCTGCCTGTGCATATTCATATTTTCTGCAATATATACTTGGACTATCGGAAAGAAAGATAAGACAGATTGATAATAGGGATATTGGAACGATACTGCATGGAGCTATGGAGCATATGTACAGACACGTACATGACAATATGGATAATGACTGGTCGAAGATAAGCGAAGAAACCCGTGATGAACTTGTAGAACAATTCGTTGAGGAAGCTTTTGACAAAGCATATGACAGCTATACTGTTAAAGAAGGAAGATTCGAATATCTTCTTATGGTTTTAAAAAGGATAGGCAAGAGAACAGCAGCAGTTTTATCTGATATAACTGATAAGGATTTACTAAGACCGGAGTACTTTGAATATAAATTTACCAAAAAGCTTGATGTGCCGGAGCATAATTTTGATATGACTCTTAATGGTATAGTTGACAGAGGAGATGTGTATTATTCACCTGATGATAAGTCTTTAAGATTAAGGATTATCGATTACAAATCCGGTAGTCATGATTTTAAGATAAACAGATTATACGAAGGTCTGTCACTTCAGCTTTCCGTGTATATGAATGTTATGTTGGAACTTGTTGAAGGTGAATATAATAAGGACAAGGCGGAGTTTGATAAATTAAAGATAACTCCGGAAGGAATGTACTATTATAAAATGGCAGATCCTTATGTGGAAGCTTTGGATGATGAAGGTGCCAAAAAAGAAAGAGATAAAAAATTAAAGCTTACAGGTCTTATGAATGATGATGCGGAAAAATTTAATAATATAAATAATTTTGCAATCTACAAGGCTAAAAATATAGCAGATAAGATTATAAAAGGTGAGATAGATAAAAACCCTATGATCGTAGATAAAAGAAGTACCTGTGAGTTCTGCATATATAAAGAAGTATGCAGGTTTGATAAAAAATATGGTGGTAATAAGGAACGATTTCCTATGTATACCGAAAAGGATAAGGATATAGTGTACGAGAAGATTAAGGAAATACTTGATGATAAAAAAGATGAAAACTGATATTGTCATTTTTATTATCGAATTATGATTAACATATCAAAGTATGAGAGGGTTTAACTATGGGCTGGACTAAAGAGCAGCTAAGTGCAATAGAAAAAAGAAAATCTAATATTCTTGTATCAGCGGCAGCCGGATCAGGTAAGACTGCTGTACTTGTTGAGCGCATAATTAACAAGATGACAGATAAGGAAAATCCAAAGGATATAGATGAGTTTCTTGTTGTTACATTTACAAAAGCCGCAGCAGCTCAGATGCGGGAAAAGATAGCATTAAGAATCGAAAAGATGCTCGCAGAAGAACCTGATAATGAGCATCTTATGAGGCAGGCTGTGCTTGTAAACAGAGCGGATATAACAACCATAGACAGTTTTTGTCTTAGAGTAGTAAAGGAAAATTTTGGACTTCTTTCGATAGATGCTAATTTTAATATAGGTGACACAGGCATGATGGCGCTTATAAAAAATGATGTTTTGGATGCTTTGTTTGACAGACTTTATGAAGAAAAAAATTCTGATTTTTTCATGTTGCTTGATATATTTGGTGATGATAGAAATGATGATAATTTAAAGAAAAGTATCCTCAAAATTTATAATCTTGCATCAAGCTATCCAAGACCTTATGTATGGCTCAATGATGCAAAGGCTGTTCTTTCGATTAAAAATGAAGAAGAACTTATGGAACTTAATTGGATTAAGGATTTTTTTGGTTTTGTAAAGTCTTATGCAAACAGTGCTCTTTTTTATGCAAAATACGGAAGAGATATATGTGAAGCAGATGGTGGACCGGATAAAAATTTAGAAGTATCCAAAAGCGATATAGAAGATGTTTCAAAAATCATAGAAGCAGAAAATTATGATGATTTAAAAAACGCTGTTGATATAAAATGGGCAAGATTAAAGACCTGTAAAGGTGATGCTTATGATGAAGAACTGGTTGAACACTATAAGAATGTTAGAGAAAATTATAAAAAAATAATATCAAAGCTTAAAATATTTAAAGGTGATAGTCATGATTTGGTTAATGAGATAAAAAATACCGCAGGATATCTTATACCGCTTATTGACCTTGTTATAGATTTTTCAAGAGAATATGAGATTGAAAAAGGAAAGAGAAAGCTGGTAGAATTTTCGGATGTGGAACATATGGCATATCAACTTGTATGTGATGGATATGATAAAGACGGAAAACCTGTTTCAACAGATCTTGCTAAAAGAATATCAGAAAAATATGATGAGATATTTATAGATGAATATCAGGACAGCAACTATCTTCAGGAAGATATTCTTTACTCCGTTTCCGGTATAAGTTATGGCAAAAATAATATGTTTATGGTAGGCGATGTCAAGCAGAGTATATATAAGTTCCGTATGGCAAGGCCTGACCTTTTTGTATCAAAATATAATACGTTTTCAGATGATGGACCCGAAGTGAAGATAGAATTAAAAAATAATTTTCGTTCAAGGGAAAATGTACTTAACTCTATAAATTATTTTTGTAAGAAACTCATAAGAAAAGACCTTGGTGGTATAGAATATGATGAAAGTGTTGCGCTTGTTCCCACTAAAGAATTTCCGGTTCCTGATGAAAATATAAAGGATAATGTGGGTGGAAGTACAGAGGTTATTCTGGTAGATAATTTTGAAACAGACGAGAGACTTTCAAAGCTCGAATTAGAAGCTGTTGCTATTGCCGGTCGTATTAAAGAACTGGTCGGAGAAGATCATCCTCAGTTTGTATATGATGAAGAAAAGGATATATATAGAAAAGCATCCTATAGAGATATAGTTATTCTTGCAAGGAGTTTAAAAGAATTTGGGGATGTTCTTTACAATACATTGACTATGTCCGGTATACCGGCATATCTTGAGGACACAGGTGGATATTTTGAGGCGGTAGAGATAAAACTTATTATGTCACTTTTGTCTATAGTTGATAATATTAAGCAGGATATACCTCTTGCTGCAGTATTACTTTCACCGATGGCAAAGCTTGATGAAAATGAATTATCGTTTATCTGTGATTATGCAGAAAAAAAACTTAAGAAAAAACATCTTTTATATGATAAATGTTTATGCTATATGGAGGATGTTGATGATTACATTTCCGATAAGCTGAAAAATATATTTAATATAGTCGATACACTGAGACTTGATAATAAAACAATGTCAATTTCATCGCTTATATGGAAGGCACTTGATATGACAGGGTATTATAGTTATGTCTCGGCCATGCCTATGGGAGGAAGAAGAAAAAATAATATAAATTTACTTCTTGAAAAGGCAGAAAAATTTGAAAATGGTTCATATAAGGGGCTCTTTAATTTTCTGAGATATTTGGAAAAACTTCAAATTAATGAAGTTGATTTTGGAGAGGCAAAGGTGTTTGGCGATGATGAGGATGTAGTCAGAATCATAACAATGCATAAGAGTAAGGGATTGGAGTACCCTGTTGTTTTTGTTAGTGGTCTGGGCAAGCAGTTTAACAGCTCTGATTCAAAGGAACAACTTATAATACATAGTGATTATTATCTTGCATCGGATTTTGTGGATATAAAAGACAGGTTTAAGAAAAATACCTTTATCAAAGATGTATTTAAGCTGCTTATAAAAAAAGAAAATATGGCAGAAGAGTTGAGGGTGCTATATGTTGCTTTGACGCGTGCCAAGGAAAAACTTATCATAACAGGCTGTGACAAAGATATTGATAAGATTATGGCTAAGCTTATGATACAGGGAGGAACAGATGAATCGGTTCCGTTTGATATAAGATATAATGCATCAGGATTTCTTACATGGATAATTGCATGTATGAATGATTATAACGGAAAAAAAGATGGTTGTGATATAGAATTAAAGATATTAAGAGAAGAAGATATAAGTGGATATATAGGAAAAGAAGAAATTAAAAAGGCTTGGTCTTATTATGATTTTTATGAAAAAGCAGTAGAAAAATATGATAAGAATTTATATGATGAGTATAAAAAATCCTTTGAGTTTATTTATCCGTATGCGGAATGTACTAAGATAAAAAGTAAAATGTCTATATCGGAAATCAAGAAGATGAAGGCGTTTGACGGAACAGAGTATGAGGCGGCTGATGACATAATAGAGGAAATCGGATTAATCAATGAGTCAGATGAGATATCCCCGGATGAAGAGTCATCAGAAAAAAATAATGAAGATAAGCTTCCTTCACAAAGAAATAATAGAGATGATGATAAAAACGTTATTACAGGAGCTCAAAGAGGAACCATAGTTCATAAATTTATGGAACTTCTTAACTTTAAGGATGTTGATGAAATTAATGAAAAAGAAATTGTTTCATATTTGAATAACTGCATTGATGATTTAAAGAAAAAAGAAATTTTTAGTGATGAAGAGGCGGCGGTCATAAATCCTTTTAAGGTTAGAGCAATGCTTTTATCAAATCTTGGAAAAAGGATGATAAAGGCCGATAAGCTAAGTCTTCTCAATAAAGAAATGCAGTTTTCCGCAGGTCTTCCGATTGATATGATATATAATAATGATTATGATGAATTATCAAACAAGACAGATGTTGATGATATTGTTGTAGTTCAGGGTATTATAGATGCATATTTTTACGAGGACGATAAAATTATACTTATGGATTACAAGACTGATCATGCGGATGAAGAAGAGCTTATCGGAAGATATAAAGCTCAGCTTGATTATTATGCATATGTACTGGAAAAAATTACCGGTTTGATTGTTGATGAAAAAATTATATATTCATTTTATCTTGAAAAGGAGATAGAACTGGATTAAGGAGGAAAAATGGCAAGAATAGATTTAGAAAAAGAAGGAATAACATTACTGGGAAATCAGAAAGTAAAATACCCATCTGATTATTCGGCAGATATACTTGAGACATTTGTAAATAAACATCAGGATAATGATTATTTTGTGAAGTTTAACTGCCCTGAGTTTACATCACTTTGTCCGATTACCGGACAGCCTGATTTTGCAACTATATATATTTCATATGTACCGGACGAGCTTATGGTGGAAAGCAAATCCTTAAAGCTTTATCTTTTTAGTTTTAGAAATCATGGCGATTTTCATGAGGATTGTGTAAATATAATCATGAAGGATTTGATAAAACTTATGTCTCCTAAATATATAGAAGTATGGGGCAAGTTTACTCCAAGAGGAGGCATTTCCATCGACCCATATTGTAATTACGGTAAGCCGGGGACAAAGTGGGAAGGCGTGGCCTTTGACAGATTGACACATCATGATATGTATCCGGAAAAGGTGGATAACAGATGATAACCGATTTTTACGCATGTGAACAATACATAAATGATATACCGCTTTTTTCACACGAAAAAAATGAAAGAAATAAATCCGGAAATGATAACCTTTCATTTCTGATGAAGGAGCTTGGCAATCCTCATAAAAAAATAAAAAGCATACATATAGCAGGAACAAACGGTAAAGGCTCAACTGCAACTTTTATAAAATGCATTTTAAATAAAATGGGTTTTTGTGTTGGAGTTTTTACCTCTCCGCATCTTGTAGATATAAGAGAAAGAATTGCTGTTGATAATGATATTATTTCAGAGGAAGCTTTTGTGAGCACTTTTAATACTGTAGAAGAAGCGGAGCAAAGAATAGTTGAAAAAGGAAAAAGTCATATATCATATTTTGAATTTTTGTTTGCTATGGCAGCAGTTTATTATGAACAAATAAAACCTGATTATGTTATATATGAAACCGGACTTGGAGGAAGACTTGATGCTACCAATCTTGTCCTGCCCGAGATAACGGTTATAACCTCGATAGGTTTTGATCATATGAAGTATCTGGGAGATACCATAGAACTAATAGCAGCAGAAAAAGCAGGCATAATAAAAAATGATATACCTGTTGTTTATAATACAGGAAGCAAAGCTGCTGATGATGTTATATCGAAAGTTGCCAAAAGAAAAAGTGCCAAAGAAATTAATGTCGCAAAAACAGAGTATATTATAAATGATGTAAGTGATAAAACGATTGATTTTTCAGTTCATAGTGGTTATTATATGTATGATAATCTTGTTATAAGAACCGGAGCACTTTATCAGGTTGATAATGCATTGACTGCTATAGCTGTTTGTAATGAGCTTTTCAAAGAAAAGAAAGCTCTGAATGAGCAGATAATCAAGGCATCACTTCTTGATTTTTTCTGGCCGGGAAGGATGGAGTATGTTTGCCCTGGTGTGATAATTGATGGTGCTCATAATGAAGATGCAGTAGAACGTTTTGTTGAAACTGTAAATAATGTTTACAAAGATAAAAAGATAGAAATACTGTTTGCAGTCTGTGAGGATAAGGATTATAAGCCTATGATAAGGCTTATATGTGAAAAGATAATTCCTGAAAAAGTATATGTGACCGCACTTGATTCAAAGAGAACTGCAAAGGCATCAGAAATTGCCGGACTTTTTAGAACTTTTTTAAATGAGATGTGTCAGGGAAACGGCAATACGGTCATAGAAGGAGATGATCTTAAAACAGTATTTGAAACTGCTTGTTTGGAAGTTTCCGGCAGGGATGATACGGTGCTGTTTTGTGTAGGCTCGCTTTATCTTGCGGGCAGCATAAAAAAGATTGTTATGGAGGCAAAGGATGATTAATTTTGAAGAGGAACTTAAGAGATTTCAGCCTATACCTGAGGTAAGTCAGGCAGAGGATGCTATATACAGTAATGATTTAAAAGATATAAGTGATATAGTTTTTCAGGTAACTGAAGAAATGAAAACAGCAAATGAAAATGCAGCCAGCCGATATGCGGGCAGAGTAAGGAGATAGCTATGGCAACCAAAAGACCGGTGCTCTGTCCTAACTGCGGAGCACATATAAAGAAAAATGGATATTGTTCTTCTTGTCATATGCCGCTTCCTGTATTAAAAAAGGCATTTAATACATCAGATTATTATTACAACATCGGCTATGACAGAGCGGTTGCAAGAGATCTGTCCGGTGCAATTGATTCACTTAATATTTCTCTTAGATATAATAAAAAGAATATTATGTCAAGGAATCTGCTTGGACTGGTATATTATGAAATGGGTGAAATAGTTAATGCTTTAAGTCAGTGGGTTATGAGTGTTAATTACCAGTCTTCAGGAAACCTTGCATCGAAGTATCTGAAGGAATTAAGACAGGATCCTACACTTCTTGCAAATGTAGATCAGATTGCCCAAAAATATAATCAGGCACTTGCATATGCAAAAAGTGAAGATTTTGATTTGGCTATTATTCAGCTTAAAAGCGTTTTATCTGCTAATCCGCATTTTGTGAAGGGATACCTTTTACTTGCACTTTTATATATTAATTCAGATAATTATGAAAGAGCAAGAACCACTTTAAGAAGAGTTCTGAAAATAGATAAAGCGAATACGCTTGCTATTCACTATCTTCATGAGATGGGAGATACTGATGAAAATATAATAGAAATGAGTAAGGAATCTGTTGAAAATGATGGTTTGCTTGAGGCTGATGAAGAGGCAATTACATTAAGCACAACCGGAGCAAAAAGCGGAAGTAAATTAAAACTCTTTTTTGGTGATTTGATTGAGCGTTATAAAGCAAAAGCTGTATCAAGAGGCGAGTATGGTGAGATAAGTTTTGCAAAGTATTCCGGGATATATGTATTGCTTGGTATGCTGCTTGGAATATTTCTTTTGTACTTCCTGGTAGTACCTGCTCAGAAAAGAAAAATAATAAATGAAAAAGATAAGCTTATAAAGTCATACAGTGAAGAACTTGCCGATAAAAATGCAACTATAAATTCGCTTACCAATGAAATTGCAAATTTAAATATTGCACTTGATGCTGCACAAAATCCACAGAACGAAAGCGATAATCCTTTGCCGGATTATTCTGAGATACAAAATGGTATGTCTGATGAGGACTTGCAAAATTTGATAAATAATGAATAGTAGAAGGCTGTTTGTTTAAAAGACACAAAGGAAAGTAAGAAATTATACTTTCTTTTGTGTTTTTTTTATCTGCAAATTTATTTAAGAATAATCAGGAGGGTGCTATGAAAAAATATGAATATTCAGATGGTGCACTTATTTACTATCTGCCTAAGGAATTGGATCATTATGCTGCCGAAAAAATTAAATCAGGGAGCGAGAAAATATTTGAAGAAAACGAGGTGAGATATCTGATATTTGATTTTGATAAAACAATGTTTATGGATAGTTCGGGTATAGGACTTATTACCGGAAGATACAGAAGGGTTCATGATAAGGGAGGAAAAGTGTATATAGTAAATGTTAAAGATTCCATAGATAAAATATTAAATATGTCCGGTATATACAGAATTATCGAGAAGAAAAAAACAAAGGAGGATATTATAAAGGAAATGGTTGCAGGAGGTTATTATGAATAATACAAACGAAATGACAGTAAGCTTTACAAGTAATGCTCAAAATGAAGGCTTTGCCAGAATGGTTGTGGCTGCATTTATTACAGGAACCAATCCGACATTGGAGGAAGTTTCTGATGTTAAAACTGCAGTTTCGGAAGCTGTGACTAACTCAATCATTCATGGATATGGTAATGATGATGGAAAAGTTATTATAAATTCAAGTGTGACCGGAAGAAAAATTTATATTGAAGTCATTGATCATGGCAAGGGAATTGAAGATATAAAAAAAGCTATGGAACCGATGTTTACAACAAGACCTGATGAAGAAAGGTCAGGTATGGGGTTTTCATTTATGGAGGCGTTTATGGATAAAATTGAGGTTACTTCAGAACCCGGGGCAGGAACAACTGTAAAAATGTGGAAGGAGATAGGCACGACTGGCCGTCAGTTTGAATAAATGAATGAATTGGAGCTATTTAGACTTGCGAAAAATGGTAGTAAAGAAGCAAAGGAAAAGATAGTTTCAGATAATACCGGCCTTGTATGGAGTATTGCAAGAAGATTTTACGGTCGCGGTTATGACATTGAAGATATATATCAGATAGGTTGTATAGGATTGCTTAAAGCCATAGAGAGATTTAGCGAAGAATACGAAGTGAAGTTTTCAACCTATGCGGTTCCGCTTATTGCGGGAGAGATAAAAAGATTTTTACGTGACAATGGTATGATAAAAGTGTCACGTATATTAAAACAAAATGGATATAAAATAAGCCAGGCAAGAGATACACTTTCAATTAAATTAGGCCGTGATCCGAGTATGGAGGAAATCTCTGCCGCTACCGGATTAAGTGATGAAGAAATAGTGCTTGCGACAGATGCAAATAGAGAGATAGAGTCCATTTATCAGCCTATATATGAACATGATGGAAGCGAAATGTGTCTTGTGGACAAGCTGACCGATGAAACAATGTCTCAAAAAGCAGAAGATAATTTATATAATAAAATGCTGATAGAACAGGCTATGAGTCATCTAACTGATAAGGAAAAAAATCTAATAAATCTAAGATATTTTCAGGATAAAACCCAAAATGAAACAGCTAAAGAATTAGGTATAAGTCAGGTTCAAGTGAGCCGGCTTGAGAAAAAACTTTTATTTCTTATGCGCAATAGTATTGACAATAAATCGAACTTATAGTACAATAATCGACAAGTTAGTCTTTTTTTTATAATAAAATTACAAAAAACGTATTTAAAAGATAAAAAACGAAACATTAATGCAATAAACGAAACATAAATATAATTATCGAACTAATAGTACAATAAACGAACTATATGTATGAAGATGATTGAGGGTTAAGATGGGAACACGTAAGAAGGCAGCTTTAGAGCAGTTTAACCGTGACAATATTTTGGATGCGGCTAAAGAACTGTTTGAGCTAAAGGGTGTTGAGGCAACTACCATGGATGATATTGCCAGACATGCCGATTATAGTAAGTCAACTATATATGTCTATTTTAAAAGCAAAGAAGACATATACAATTCAATAGTGGAAGATTACATGAGCATTCTTACGGGAGAGATAGAAACATGTATTAATGCAGAGACAGGTTTTGAGGATTCCTATTACAGATTGTGCCAGTGCCTTGTTAATTTCGAAGAAAAATATCCAAAATACTATGCAAGCCTTATGGGCGAAGAAAACATGACCAATAGTCGAAAGAAAACTGACATTATAAATCAGGATGTTGGACGGGAACTTAGGGAGTTGATAAGCAGTCTATTGGAAAAGGGCGTTAAGCATAACATTTTAAGGAAAGATATTGAACTTCAGCCTACAGTACTTTATGTATGGTCGGCGATTAGCGGTATTATACAGGTTGCAGACAGGAAAAAAGATATTTTAAGAAACAAAGTTAATATGGATAAAGACGAATACTTAAAATATTCTTTCAGAACATTTTATGAATCGTTGGTAAGGAGGTAAGCATGAATTACGTTTTCTACGTAACTGATGAAATGGATGCTATACCTTTTTCCGGACGACTTCGTAAGATGGATGCGGGAAGGGAAGTAGCAGAACATATAAGAACTGATATGAAGAGGTGTACTGTATTAAAGTATACCGAATATACCGGTGAGAGATTGGAGGCTGACAGTGTTGGCATAGTTTTTCCTGCACATAGTTGGGGTATCTCACTTGCAATATATTCTTTTATGCAGAATTTGAGAGTCGGAAAAGATACTTATCTATATGCCGTATGTGTCGGTGAACATCTTGATTATGAATCAACAAGTCATTTCAAGATAATTGAACAGTTCCGCCGTATCATAGAAAAAAAAGGATTAAACAGAAAATCTGATATATTTGTAAGGTGTAAGGGAATTAAAAGAGAGATTTCAAAAGATTACGACAATGATTATGATATGGGAAGTTCTTTTGTACCCGAAGAAAGAATCGGAAATATATTAGATGGACTTTTATATCATAGTTTTGATGAGTTGAAAAATAAGCCGCGTATTGAAAAACAGTATAATGAATTTGGTTTGAATTATGGGTATTCGTTTGAAAAAACCGGCAAGACAAGAGCTAAACTTAACAATATTTATCTGGATGATTCAATGTTTGCCGGTGTAAGGTTTAGTAAGGTTATATAAGATTATTTCTTTTTTTGTTAACCTCCTATAAAGGGTCACTCTGTAAAGTTATATGCAGGGTGGCCTTCCTTTTTTGTTATAAAATCATCAGAAAATTAACGGAACAATACAAATGTATAGATGATAATTTAAATGTTAAAAATAATGTTTGAAATAATATTTTAAATTCTTATTAAAAAAACAACAAAAACTTGTATTTAAAGGTTATGTTTGGTATAATATTACAGCGAATGTTTTCTTGGAAATATTACTATATTTATATATATTTAGGAGGCAGTAATGGGTTATTCAAAAGCGGAAACAATGAAAAAGCAAAAAAAGCTTGTTTCCAAGGCACAAAGATATAAACGTAAGGTATTGGTAAATATGCTTAAAATAGTGTTGCTTGCGTTTCTTGCAGTAATTATAGCAGGAGCGGGAGCAGTATTTGGTATGATGAAGGGAATTTTGGATAATGCTCCTGATATCAATCAGATCAGTATCATGCCAAAGGGCTTTAAAACATTCATCTATGATGCAGACGGTAATCCTGAGACGGAGATTTCAACTATCGGTTCAGATCGTGTATATGTATATTATGAGGATATCCCTCAGGACTTTATTAACGCTTTTGTTGCCATTGAGGATGAGCGTTACTGGACTCATAATGGTATAGATGTAAGGGGTATAGCCAGAGCATTTGTTGAGGGTGCAAGGTCAGGTAATTTCGACCAGGGTGCATCAACTATTACTCAGCAGCTTATAAAAAATGAGGTATTTAATGTAGGCCTTGGTGAGACTACATTTATGGACAAGCTTGAAAGAAAGATACAGGAACAGTATCTTGCCATGGAGCTTGAAAAGAAGTATTCAAAGGAGCAGATTATTGAATGTTACCTTAATACTATTTATCTTGGACGTGGTGTAAATGGTATTCAGGCTGCTTCCACAAAGTACTTTAATAAAGATATAGATGAACTTACAGTTTCAGAAATGGCAACAATAGCAGGTATCACACAGAATCCTACAAAGTATGATCCTACCAGATTCCCGGAGGAAAGTGCCAAAAGAAGAGAAAGAGTTCTCAATAAGATGCTTGAACTTGAGTATATAACCAAAGCTCAGTATGATGAGGCTATGGCTGATGACGTATTTGGAAGAATAGCAGAGGTTCAGCAGATTAAAGAAGCTGAGGGTGATGTCTATTCTTATTATACTGATAAAATCCTTGTAGATCTTAAAACTGATTTTATGGAGCTTTACGGATGTACCGAGCAGGAGGCTTCACAGCTTATATTTACCGGAGGTTATTCTGTTTATTCGGTACAGGATAAAAATATTCAGCAGATATGTGACAATGTAATTAATGATACAAGCTATTATGGTAACGGTACCAGAGTAGGACTTGATTATAACCTGACGATTCTTGATGCTGACGGAGAGACTGTTCATAACTATTCGATAGGTCATCTGCTAAAGTATTTCAGGGATAAAACAGGTGATTCAAAATTTAATAATATATTTAATGACGAGGCTTCAGCAAGGGCGGCTGCAGATGAATTTAAGGAAGCCATGCTGATTCGAACCGGAGGCACTTATAGTGGTGAGAGTTTTACTGTATCGCCACAGCCACAGTTCTCATTTACGATTATGGACCAACATACAGGATATGTTAAGGCAATAGTCGGAGGAAGAGGAGATAAGACCACTAACCGAAGTTTGGACAGAGCTACTGATTCTCCAAGACAGCCGGGTTCTACTTTTAAGATTCTTGCAGCATATCTTCCTCTTATAGATGCATGCGGAGGCGGACTTGCGATGCCGTTTACGGATTAACCTCTTAAGTATGCCAATGGTGTAATGGTTCATAACTGGTGGGGTAATTCCTACAGAGGCCCTGTTACTGTCAGAAAGGCTATTCAGGATTCCATGAATGTCATAGCAGTTAAAGCTATAACTGTTGCAACACCTGAGCTTGCCTACAAGTATCTTACAGACGTAGGACTTACAACTATAGTTGATTATGATGTAGATGCGGATGGAAACATCATATCTGATATAAACCAGGCGACAGCACTTGGTGGACTTACTAAGGGTGTTACTACTTATGAGATGACAGCCGCATACGGTGCTATAGCCAACAATGGAATGTATGTAAAACCGGTAGTATATTCGAAGGTTGTTGATCACGAAGGAAATGTTGTTATAGATAATACCACTCCTACTACAAGAAGGGTAATGAAAGAGACTACCTCATGGCAGCTTATAGATGCTATGAAGTCGGTTTTAAATGGAGGTACGGGTGGATCTGCCAGAATGACGACCGGTATCAAGTGTGCGGGTAAGACAGGTACTACTTCAAATACTTATGACCTTTGGTTCTGTGGTATGACACCTTACTATACTGCATCTATTTGGATGGGATTTGATTCAAATATCAATATGGGTGGATATAATCAGAGTCTTCACTGCAGAATGTGGAGAGATATAATGGATCAGATAGCAACTATGGAAGGTCAGGATCCGTCTGTTGATTTTGAAAGACCGGATGGAATTACAACCGTAACCTTATGTCAGATTACAGGTAAGCTTCCGGGAGAAGGATGTCCTACCTTTACTGATTATTATGCAGCAGCTGATGTTCCGGGACAAAGATGTCCGGGTCATAAGACCTACACCTTCTGTCGTGAGTCAAAGTGTATCGCAACCTCACAATGTCCTGATACTATAACATTTACAGTTGAGATTGATGAGGCAACAGGTCAGACCAGACTTGTAAGTACTTCCGGTGGTGAAAGTGCAGATGGATATGCGATAACGGAAGAAACATGTCCACTTCATCCTGAGGTGGCTGATGAGATTACAATTAATTCAGCGGCCGGTGAAGGTGGAACAATTTCAGCATCCGTAACATGTGAGAGAGGTTCTTCGGTTACATTCTATATTACACCTAATGAAGGATATGCAATAGCGGATGTAACTGTAAACGGTCAAAGTGTTGGAAAAGTATCAAGCTATACTTTTGAAGATGTTCAGGATAATGCTAATATAAGTGCTGCATTTGTAAGTACGGGAGGTACCACACCACCTACAACTCAGGCACCGCCTACAACTCAGGCACCACCTACAACCCAGGCACCGCCTACAACCCAGGCACCGCCTGAAGAACCTACAACCCAGGCACCGTCTGAGGAACCGACTACAACCCAGGCACCGTCTGAAGAAGTGCCTGCAACATAGGAATTGACAGAGGCAATGGTATCAGAATAATAAATGAAATATGAATAATATATGTGAATACATCAAAAACAGGAGGGGTATTGTATGAAAAAAGTAGCTTACATTGCATCAGAATGTGTACCATTTGTTAAGACCGGAGGATTAGCGGATGTTGTTGGTACACTTCCAAGGATATTTGATAAAAAGGAATATGACGTTCGTGTCATAATGCCGAATTATATGTGCCTTCCGGCTAAGTTTAAGAGTAAGATGAGATATATTACACACTTTCATATGGACATAGGCTGGAAACAGCAGTATGTGGGAATTATGTATCTTGAGTATGAAGGTGTACCTGTATATTTTATTGACAATGAGTATTATTTTAACGGATTTAATATCTATGGTGATGTAAAGTGGGATATTGAGAAATTCTGCTATTTCAGTAAAGCTGCTCTTGCAATTTTGCCGAGTATAGGATTCCAGCCTGACATAGTTCATTGTCATGACTGGCAGGCAGGACTTGTTCCGGTATATCTTAAGACATTATTTGCAAGTAATCCTTTTTACTCCGGTATTAAGTCGATAATGACCATACATAACCTTCAGTTCCAGGGCAAGTGGGACATCAGAACAATTCAAGAGTATTCGGGACTTCCTGAATATGTATTTACACCGGATAAGCTTGAGCTTAACAAAGATGCAAGTATGCTTAAGGGCGGTCTTGTATATGCCGATAAGATTACAACTGTATCAAATACATATGCTCAGGAAATCCAGACACCTCAATACGGTGAAGGTCTTGATGGCCTTTTGTCAGCGAGAAGAGAGTCTCTTTGGGGTATCGTAAACGGTATCGATTATGATGATTATAATCCTGCTACAGATAAGAAAATTTTCAAAAACTATACTATTAAGAATTTTAGAAAGAATAAGGTTGTCAATAAGAGAGAGCTTCAGAAGAAGCTTGGCCTTCCGGTTGATGACAATGCCTATATGATAGGTATTATTTCAAGACTTACAGACCAGAAAGGTCTTGATCTGGTAGACAGAGCCATGAATGATATCTGTACTGACGGAACCCAGTTTGTAGTTCTTGGTACAGGTGACAGAAGATATGAGGAGATGTTTAAGTATTATCAGGGCTTCCATCCTGCTAAAGTATCTGCAAATATTTTCTATTCGGATGATTTGTCACATGAGATATATGCAGCCTGTGATGCGATGCTTGTTCCGTCAAGATTTGAACCTTGCGGACTTACACAGCTCATGGCACTTAGATATGGTACCCTTCCTATAGTTCGTGAAACAGGCGGACTTAAGGATACTGTTCAGCCTTACAATGAATTTGAAGGAACAGGAACCGGATTCTCATTTGCAAACTATGATGCATTTGAATTGCTTAACACAATTAATTACTCCAAGAAAGTATTCTTTGATGATAAGGATGCATGGGCTAATATGCAGGAAAGAGCAATGCAGCAAAATTACAGCTGGACTAATTCGGCGGAAATTTATCAAAGACTTTATGAGCAGATATAAAGAATAATAAAAATTATAATTATATTTTATATTATAGGGGGATTTAAAAATCCTCCTATAATGGTTTTGTGAGGTATCATGTTATGGCTATGGATGGCGTTTCGATAGCGGGAATTGTATATGAGCTTAAGAATAGGATTGTAGGCGGAAGGATTTATAAGATTTACCAGCCGGAGGAGGATGAGATTTGTCTTGTGATTAAAAATAAGACGGATGAGGGTAATACTTCGGACAGACTGGTGCTTTCGGCCAATGCAGGACTTCCTATGGTTTATATAAGCGATAAAAATAAGGATAATCCGGCGGTTGCGCCTAATTTTTGTATGCTTTTAAGAAAGCATATAGGTAATGGCAGAATTAAGGGTATAAGCCAGCCTGATTTTGAAAGAATTATTGAGTTTGAGATAGAACATCTTGATGAGATGGGTGATCTGTGTACAAAAAAACTGGTTGTAGAGATAATGGGAAAGCACAGCAATATTATCTTTATTGACGGAGATGGTATTATCATTGACAGCATTAAGCACATTTCACATGCAATAAGCTCTGTACGTGAGGTTCTTCCGGGAAGAAGTTATGAATATCCTCCGGATAAGGAAAAGATTAGTCCGGTAAATCCGGATGTTAATTATTTTATTAATCGGGTTATGGCTAAGCCTGAGAGCGTTTCTAAGGCTATCTATACATTCTACAAGGGCATTTCACCGGTTATTGCAAATGAGATAGTTTTTCGTTCAAAGGTTGACAAGGATAATACTGAGGCTCTTAGTCTTACTGAAAAGGATGACATTTTTAATTGCTTCAATGAGATGATGACTAAGATTGAAAAAGGTGAGTTTGAGCCGTGTATAGCATTTGACGGATATGAACCCAAAGAGTTTTCTTCGGTAAGACTCACATCCTTTGAAAAGGATGAGTTATCCGGCAATGAGCCTTCAAAGAATGCAAAAGGTTTAAAGCAATATAAAAGTATGTCGCCGGTTGTTTGCGATTATTACAGTAAAAAGAGTGTTGTTTCAAGGATGAAGCAGCATTCCACGGATCTAAGAAAGATTGTAGCAAATGCCGTTGAGAGAACATCAAAAAAATATGATCTTCAGCTTTCTCAGCTAAAAGATACGGAAAAACGTGATAAATATAAGGTATATGGTGAACTCCTTACAACTTATGGATATAATGCAAAGCCAAATGATAAAGAATTAGTATGTGATAATTATTATACCGGAGAAAAGATTACAATTCCGCTTAAGCCTGAAAAAACAGCTATGGAGTGTGCTAAAGAGTATTTTGACAGATATAATAAGTTAAAGAGAACTTATGAAGCGCTAAGTGTGCTTACCGATGAAACAAAGAAGGAATTGGAATATCTTCTTTCTGTGAAAAATTCTCTTGAAATAGTAACCTCAGAAGGTGATTTAAAGCAGATAAAAGAGGAGCTTATAGAAAGCGGATATATAAAAGGAAGATTAAGTAAAAAAGGCGAGAAAAACCAGTCAAAAAGTAAGCCGTTACATTATATTTCATCGGATGGCTATGATATTTACGTAGGAAAAAATAATTACCAGAATGAGGAAGTATCATTTAAAATTGCTTCTTCAGAGGATATATGGTTTCATGCAAAAAATATATCCGGTTCGCATGTTATAGTAAAGACCAATGGTGAAAAGGAGCTTCCTGATATGGTATATGAGGAGGCTGCCAGACTTGCGGCTTATTATTCGTCAGGAAGGGATAATAATAAGGTAGAGGTTGATTATACCGAAAGGCGTAATTTGAAGAAGCCTCCAAAGTCAAATCCCGGATATGTAATTTATCATACCAATTATTCAATGACGATTGAACCTGATATAAACGGAATAAAAGAAATCGACCAATAATTCATTGCTTTTTTTTCATTATTATACTATAATATATTGGGTTTAAACGACATTATGTTTTAGCATAGGAAGGTAAAAAAAGTTGATAAAGAGCATGACAGGCTTCGGAAGAAGCGAAACAATAAACGTAGAAAGAAAGATTATTGTTGAGATAAAGGCTGTAAATCACAGATATTGTGATATGAATATAAAGCTTCCGAAAAGATTTAATCATTTTGAAGCTGATATAAGAAATCTTCTTAAGGAAAGAATTCAACGTGGTAAGGTTGATATTTTTATAACCTATGAGGATTATACAAAGTCCAATGTCTGCGTAAAATATAATAAGGATATTGCAGCAGAATACATAGGATATTTGAGACAGATGGCAGAGGATTTTGATATAGCTGCTGATATTAAGACTTCAAATATCGGACGTTTTCCTGAGATTTTCACATTGGAAGAGCAGTCTTCGGATGATGAAAGAATATGGGAGTATTTAAAAGCTTCATTGGATGAGGCTTGTGATAAATTTGTTGAAGCAAGAATCAAAGAGGGAGAAAATCTTAAAAATGATTTAATCTCAAAGTTAGATAATATGCTTGAGATTGTTAATTTTATAGAAGAAAAATCGCCTCTTTTGATTGCCGATTACAAGAAAAAACTCATGGATAAAATAGATGAGCTAAATGCAAATGCCCAGATAGATGATCAAAGAATCGCGCTTGAGGTTACTCTTTATGCTGATAAGATTTGCGTAGACGAGGAGATTGTCAGATTAAAGAGTCATATCGAGAGTACAAAAAATATTCTCCTTGAGGGCGGAGCTGTAGGCAGAAAGCTTGACTTTATAGCACAGGAGATGAACAGAGAGGCTAATACTATACTAAGTAAATCCAATTCTCTCCAGATTTCCGACAGAGGTATAGAGTTAAAAACAGAGATAGAAAAGGTTAGGGAACAGATTCAAAATATTGAGTAAATAAATCGAAAAATACATTAAAAAAAGCAGGTGATGATATGAATAAAGAAGGCTTTTTAATTGTTATTTCCGGATTTTCCGGAGCAGGTAAGGGTACGGTTGTAAAACGTCTGGTAGAAGAATATGGATACAGCTTATCCATATCAGCTACAACCAGAGCTCCGAGAGAGGGAGAGGAAAACGGAAGAGAGTATTATTTTAAAACGGTTGCTGAATTCCAAAATCTCATAGATTACAATGGTTTTATCGAGTGGGCACAGTATGTAGACAACTACTACGGCACACCTAGAAAGTTTGTTGAGCAGGAGATGAGGGAAGGCAGAGATGTTATTCTTGAGATAGAGGTTCAGGGTGCGATGAATGTTAAGAAGCAGTATCCAAATGCACTTTTAATATTTGTTACTGCACCGGATGCGGAAAGTCTCAGGGAAAGACTGGCAGGAAGAGGTACAGAAAGCGAAGAAGTGATTAATAAGCGGCTTATGAGAGCTGCCCAGGAATCAGATGATATAGATGCTTATGATTATATAGTAATAAATGATGAGGTTGAAGAATGTGTAAAGACCGTTCATTCAATAATCGTAAGTAATAAGTGCTTAAGAGGCAATAATTTAGAATTTATAGAATCAATAAAGGGAGAGCTTAAGGCTCTATAAGATATAGGAAGGAGAAAAGATATGTTACATCCATCATACACAGATTTAATGGCAGTAGTTAACAGTGACGTAGAGGAGGGCGAGCATCCTGTAGTTCAGAGCCGTTATTCAATCGTAATGGCAACCTCAAAGAGAGCCAGACAGATTATCGCCGGTGACGAACCATTGGTTGAAGCAAGCGACAAGAAACCACTGTCAATTGCTGTTGAAGAGTTATATAATGGCAAGGTAAAGATTGTCGGAGATGATGAATAATAGTTACAGGGCTGTCGCAAGTATGCAGCAGCCCTTAATTACTTTTTGGGAGGTTTTTATATGAAGCTTTTTGATTTAATCGACGGACTTGATTATGAAATAGTCTGCGGAACAACAGACGCCGTGATAAAGGATATAAAAAATGACTCAAGAAAAGTTGGTGAGGGAGACCTTTTCTTTTGTATATCGGGTGCGGTATCTGACGGACATAAGTATGCAGAGGATGTTATAGATAAAGGTGCTAAGGCACTCATTGTTGAAAAGGATTTGGATATAAAAATACCTGATGATGTAACGATTGTAAAGGTTGATAATTCCCGCTACGCAATGGGTATGATCAGTTCAAAATTCTATGGAGAGCCATCAAAGAAGCTTACGGTAATAGGCATAACAGGTACAAAGGGTAAGACTACAACAACATATATGATTCGTGAAATGCTTGAGTCTGCCGGTAAAAGGACCGGACTTATAGGTACCATCGAGATAATCGACGGTGTAAATACCATACCTGCTAAAAATACTACTCCCGAATCAATAGTTCTTCATAAGACACTTAAGGATATGGTTGACAATGGCCTTACAGCAGTTGTCATGGAGGTTTCTTCCCAGGGACTTATGCTTGACAGGGTGGCAGGAGTCGATTTTGATTACGGAATATTTACTAATCTTTCTAAGGATCATATCGGTCCAAATGAGCACAAAACCTTTGAAGAATATATGATGTGGAAGGCTAAGCTTTTTACTCTTTGCAGGACCGGAATATTAAACTGCGATGATAAGTTTATGAGTGAAATGACAAAGGATGCCGATTGTGAAATAATAACCTATGGAATGAAAGAAGATGCCGATTATGCTGCCGGGGATTTTAGGTTATATAACAAAGATGGAGTGCTTGGAATAGAGTATAATTTAAAGGGAAAGAAAAATGCTGATATAATAGTAGATCTTCCGGGAGAGTTTTCTGTTCATAATTCACTTGCAGCTATTGTTATAGCTGATCTTATGGGTGTGGATATGGAAGACATAAAGGACATTTTAAAGACTATAAAGGTCCGTGGAAGAGTAGAAATGATTCCTATATCGGATGAGTTTACGATTATGATAGACTATGCTCATAATGCTATGGCTTTGGAAAGCCTCCTTAGTGCTCTTAAGGCATATAATCCTAAGAGACTTGTTACCCTTTTTGGATGCGGAGGAAATCGTTCCAAGGACAGAAGATATGAGATGGGAGAGGTTTCTGGAAAGCTATCGGATTTTACCATTATTACCAGTGATAATCCGAGAGATGAAGAACCTTTGGAAATAATTAAAGACATAAAAATCGGCATGAGTAAAACGGATGGTGATTTTATAGAAATTCCCGACAGAAAGGAAGCTATAAGATATGCTATTATGAATGGTAAAAGCGGGGATGTTATAGTCCTTGCAGGAAAAGGACACGAGGATTATCAGGAGATAAAGGGTGTTAAGCATCATATGGATGAAAGAGACCTGATAAAGGAAGTTTTGGAGGAAGAAGATGTCACAAAGATATGCGGATATAATAATAGATATTTCGCATGAAGCTATAGATAAAGCATTTCAGTATATCATACCCGATGAACTAAACGAGACAGTAACAATCGGTTCACAGGTTGAGGTTCCGTTTGGAAGATACAATAAAACGAGAAAGGGTTATGTTATAGATATAACTGATAAAGCCTCTTATGATATCGATAAATTAAAAAGTATAGCAGGTATTTCGGATAAAAGTATTCGTATAGAGGGAAATCTCATAAGACTTGCAAGCTTTATTCATAAAACTTATGGTTCAACAATGATAAATGCTTTAAAAACCGTTATGCCGGTGAAAGAAAAAATAAGAAAGACCGAGCAAAGAGTTTCAGAGGAGGAATTTGAGTTAAAAAACGATCCTCCCGAATCGCTAAATGACGAGCAGCTTTTACTGGTTGAGGAATTCAAAGCAGATTATCAAAATGAGGACTACAAAACCTATCTTTTGGCAGGAATTACAGGCAGCGGAAAGACGGAAGTTTATATAGGCTGTATAAAAGAAGTGATAAAAAAGGGTGCACAGGCTATTGTCCTTATACCGGAGATTGCGCTTACTTATCAAAATGTTGCAAGGTTTAAACGGCATTTTGGCAACAGAGTTGCTGTGATAAATTCAAAGCAGAGTAAGGGTGAGAGGTTTTTAGAGTTTGAACGTGTTAGAAATCATGAGGCAGATGTAATTATAGGTCCGCGTTCGGCTTTATTTGCCCCATGCGATAAGCTTGGACTCATCATAATTGATGAGGAGCATGATATGGCGTATAAGAGTGACCAGTCGCCTAAGTACCATGCAAGAGAGGTGGCAAAGGAAAGAGCAAGACTTGAAAACGCCTCTATAATACTTGGTTCGGCAACTCCGTCTGTTGAAAGCTACAGTCAGGCGAAGCTTGGACATTATAAGCTATGGAAGCTTAATAACAGACCGGAGGGTGTAAGCCTGCCGGATATATCTATAGTAGATATGCGGGATGAACTTCATCTTGGAAACAGAAGCATAATAAGCAATGAGTTAAAGGAAGCTATGGCGGCCTGCCTTGAAAAGAATGAGCAGATAATGCTTTTTATAAACAGAAGGGGATTTAACAGCTTTGTATCCTGCAGGGAATGCGGAGAGGTTATAAAGTGCCCAAAATGTGATGTAGCACTTTCCTTGCATAACAATGGATTTATGATGTGCCATTATTGCGGCCATATCGAAAGAGTTCATAAGGAATGTCCTAAATGCAAATCCAAGATGATTGGAGGCTTTGGAACCGGAACCCAGAAGGTCGAGGAGGAGATTAAAAAGATATTTCCTGCGATAAAAACCTTAAGGATGGATAAGGACACTACAACAAAAAAGGGTTCGCAAAGCAATATAATAAATCAGTTTTTAAATCACAAGGCAGAAGTGTTAATCGGAACACAGATGATAGTTAAGGGGCATGACTTTTCAAATGTAACTTTAGTTGGTGTTCTGCTTGCCGATATATCACTTTTTTCAAATGATTATATGGCAGGCGAAAGAACCTTTGACCTTTTGACACAGGCGGCAGGAAGAGCCGGAAGAAGCGAGAAGAAGGGAAGGGTTGTAATACAGACCTATCAGCCGGAGCATTATGCCATAGCAACAGTAAAAAAACAAAGCTATGAGGATTTCTTTGATATGGAGATAAGCTACAGAAGTCTTCTTAAATATCCGCCGGTTTATAATATGATGGTTATGATGCTTACTTCGGAGGATTATGACAGACTAAATGAAGAGACAAAAAGCTGTGCAAAGCATATAAAGGATGCCTTTACAGGAGACAAGAAGGTTAGGATTATCGGTCCTGCGGATGCGTCTATTGTAAAAATAAATGATATATACAGAAAGGTTATATATATAAAATCAGATGATCTTGAAAAGTTAAGAAGAATAAGGGAAATGTTCGATGAATATGAAGCAGAAGGCATAAGTATCATGTTTGATGTGAATCCTGTTAATTCTTATTAATAAAAGAATCATTTGAGGAGATATTAAGAAAAGAGGTAAGTAAAATGGCGATACGAAATATCAGAATTGATGGAGATGACATTTTAAGAAAAAAATGCAAGCCTGTTGAAAAAATGACTGACAGAATAAGTACACTCATTGATGATATGTTTGATACTATGTATGATGCAAACGGAGTAGGTTTAGCTGCTCCGCAGGTAGGCATTCTTAAAAGAATAGTAGTAATAGATGTTATGGATGATAATCCTCTTGCACTTATAAATCCCGTGATTGTTTCTTCGGATGGTGAACAGGAGGGAGAAGAGGGCTGCCTTAGCTTGCCCGGACTTTCAGGTAATGTAAAGCGTCCGAATCATGTAATATGTAAGGCACTAGACAGGGACATGAAGGAGATAACGGTTGAAGGAGAAGGTCTTTTGGCAAGGGCAATCTGCCATGAACTGGATCATCTTGATGGAATACTTTATAAGGATCTTGCTACAGACGGTCTTCATAGTATAGATGCACCGCCTGCTGACGATGAGGATTAAAAAAAGAGGTAGATTATATGAAAATTGTTTATATGGGAACACCTGACTTTGCAGTATATCCACTTAAGGCTCTTGTCGAAGCAGGACATAAGGTTTCACTTGTAATAAGCCAGCCTGACAAGGCGAAGGGAAGAAGTAACAAGCTTGTGCCTACACCTGTAAAGGCAGCTGCCACAGAGCTTGGAATAGATGTATTTCAGCCTGAAAAAATAAAGGAAGAAGCATCCGTTGCCAGAATTAAAAAATGCAAGCCTGATGTTATAGTTGTTGCCGCTTACGGACAGATACTTCCGGAAAGTATATTGAATATACCTGAATATGGATGCATAAATATACATGCGTCACTTTTGCCAAAATACAGAGGCGCTGCGCCTATAGAATGGTCTATAATAGATGGCTGTGATAAGACCGGTGTTACTACTATGTATATGGAAAAAGGTCTTGATACAGGAGATATGATAGAAAAAGCAGAGGTTGCTATAGAACCTGATGATACAGGTGAAACCCTTCACGATAAGCTTGCTTTATGCGGAGCAGGACTTATAATCTCTACATTAAAGGCTCTTGAGGATAATACTGCGGTAAGAACGAAGCAGGATGATTCGGAAAGTTCATACGCACATATGCTTACAAAGGAGCTTGGAAAGCTTGATTTTAATATGCCGGCAGTAAAGCTTGAAAGACTTATAAGAGGTCTTATCCCATGGCCTTGTGCATATACAAGGATAGATGGAAAAAATGTTAAGATACTTAAAGCTCGTGTTGCAGATGAAACAAATGCCACGTATCAAACCGGTACTCCGGGTGAGATAATAGAAGTTACTAAAAAAACATTTACTGTTAAATGTAAAGAAGGGGCATTAACAGTTTTATCACTTCAGCCTGAAGGTAAAAAAGTTATGGATACGGTATCATTTTTAAATGGTAATAAGCTTAGTGTTCACAGTATGGTCGGAGAATAATCAGTCGGAGAATATTTATGTCAGACGAAAGAGATATAGTTTTGGATATCCTTATGGACATCGAGACAAACAATACCTTTTCTAATATAGCTTTAAATAAAGCATTAAAGAAAAACCAATTTATAGAGAAAAATAAGAGAGCCTTTATCACGAGGCTCTCTGAAGGCGTTGTCGAAACACGCATAAAGCTTGACTATATCATAAATCAATTTTCAAAGCTAAAAGCAAACAAGCTGAAGCCTATGATAAGATGTATTATCAGAATGGGTGTTTATCAGCTTATTTTTATGGACAGCGTTCCGGACAGTGCCGCATGTAATGAAGCCGTTAAGCTTGCAAAAAAACACGGGCTTGCCGGACTTTCAGGATATGTAAACGGTGTACTAAGAAGTGTTGCAAAAAATAAGGATAATATAAAATATCCTGATAGAAAAAAGGATTATATCGCATATCTTTCTGTAGAGTATTCTGTTCCGGAAGGATTGATAAAAAAATTAGAAAAAGATTATCCTGATGATTATGAGCAGATTCTTGCCGGCTGTTTTATCGAAAGAGAAACCTCTATCAGGGTTCATACACCCGTAATATCGGTTGATGAGTTACGGGATAAGATAGCCGGGGAAGGAATAAAGGTTTCTAAAGGATATTATTCAGATAAAGCGCTTCTTATATCAGGATATGACTTTATTAAAAAGGTGCCGGGATATAAGCAGGGAGAATTTACAGTTCAGGATGAAAGCTCCATATGTGCTGTAGATGAGGCGTTTAAGCAGATAGATGAAATATCGGATGATTTTATTATTCTTGATATATGTGCTGCTCCGGGAGGTAAAACAACCGCCGCACTTGAAGCTATGGCAGACCTATCAAAGGCAGACACAGGCGGCGTTTATTCATTTGATATTTCAGAGGATAAGCTTTCTTTGATTGATGATAATGTAGACAGACTTGGATACGATAATGTTGTTATAGGTCAGCATGATGCCACAAAGCATATAGATAAAGAAAAATTTGATTATGATTTTGATAATAATACTGATATGGTAATAGCTGATGTGCCGTGCTCCGGACTTGGTATAATCGGACGGAAAAATGATATAAAATATCGTGTAAGTGAGGAACAGATAAAAGAACTTATAGGTTTGCAGGATAAGATACTTGAAAATGCTGCTTCATATGTAAAAAACGGTGGTGTGCTCTTGTACAGTACATGTACAATCAATCCCGAAGAAAATGATAAAAGAATAGAGGCACTTTTGAATAAAAGAAATGATTTCAAGCTTATAAAAAAGAAACAGTTTTTGCAGGGAATAGATAAATGTG
The DNA here is from genome assembly GCA_017469405.1 of Lachnospiraceae bacterium. Lineage (GTDB taxonomy): Bacteria > Bacillota > Clostridia > Lachnospirales > Lachnospiraceae > Coprococcus_C. The sequence continues at coordinate 40,892 of JAFUGL010000014.1, forward strand.
ACGGATTTTTTTATGCGATACTAAAGAGAGTAATTGCATAAACTTATAGCAAACGTAAAATAAAAATTTGAGAATATACATATGATTTTAAAGTAAAAAACATAATGTTTTGAGGAAAATGATGAGTAATTTACAGGAAGAAAAAACAGAAAAAATCGATATAAAATCCATGTACCTTGATGAACTCACGGACTACGTTAAAGAAATGGGACTTCCTGCATTTAGGGCAAAGCAGCTTTTTAGCTGGATGCATGAAAAGTATGTGGGAGATACTGATTCCATGACCAATCTTCCCAAGGATATGAGGGAAAAAATAAAGGAAGATGGATTTGTAGTACTTAAAGAAGAAACAAGACAGGTTTCAAAAAAGGATGGGACTGTTAAGTTCTTGTTTAAACTATATGACGGACAGATGATTGAAGCTGTATTTATGAGATATTCGTATGGTAATTCCATATGTATATCTTCTCAGGCAGGATGTCGTATGGGGTGCAGATTTTGTGCTTCAACCATAGGTGGTTTAGTCAGAAATTTAAGCGCTTCTGAAATGCTTGAGCAGGTATATGCCACTATGCGTCTTACGGGCGAAAGAATATCAAATATAGTTATTATGGGTACGGGTGAACCGCTTGATAATTATGATAATGTTTTAAGGTTTATAAGACTAATAACTGATGAAAAGGGATACAACTTAAGTATGAGAAATATAACCATGTCTACATGCGGCATAGTTCCAAAGATAGATGAACTTGCAGATGAAAAGCTTGCCATAACACTTGCTATATCCCTTCATGCTCCTAATAATGAAAAAAGACGAAGTCTTATGCCGATAGCTGAAAAATACAGTATAAAAGAGATACTTGAAGCCTGTAAAAGATATTTTGATATTACAGGAAGAAGAATCAGCTTTGAATACAGCCTTGTTAAAGGTCAAAATGACAGTAAAGAAGATGCTTTGGAACTGGCAGAGCTTTTAAAAGGGCAAAACTGCCATGTTAATCTAATTCCGGTTAATTCGATAGAAGAAAGAAATTTTGAAAAGGGAGATAATAATTCTATTCAAAATTTCAAATTAGTACTTGAAAAAAATTCAATAAATGTTACTATAAGAAGGAGTGTGGGTAGCGATATAGATGCTGCCTGCGGACAGTTAAGAAGAAAGTATTCGGTTAATATTTAGGAGGAATCCTATGAGGTCTAGTGGAAAAACAGATACCGGCAGCAAGAGAAGCAACAATCAGGACAGCATATATTATAGCGATAAGCCGGTAGGACCATTACCAAATCTTTACATAGTTGCAGATGGTATGGGTGGACACAGAGCAGGAGATCAGGCATCTAAGATGGCAATTGATATCGCAGTGGATTTTATAAAAAAGTCTACTATTGAAAATCCGATTGCTGTTTTGAAGCGTGCGATGATTTTTGCAAATAATGAGATATACAAAACCGCAAGTCGTGATCCGGACTTAAGAGGGATGGGAACGACTATGGTTGCTGCTGTTTGTCAGGATGAAAAATTATATGTTGCCAATATAGGTGACAGCAGATTATATTCCGTAGGAAATGAGATAAAACAGATTACTATGGATCATTCGCTTGTTGAGGAGCTTATCAGGGATGGAAAGCTTGAAAGAAAAAAAGGAAGAAACCATCCTGAAAAAAATATTATTACTAAGGCTATGGGTTCAAAGGAGGAGGTTATTCCGGATTTCTTTGAGATAGACATAAATCCTGAGGATAAATATCTGCTTTGCTCTGATGGTTTGTCCAATATGGTTGAGGATGACGAGATAAGAGATATTGTCATAGATAACGAAGATTTAAGAGAAACTGCGCAGGCACTTATTGACAGGGCTAACTACTATGGTGGCGCGGACAATATATCTGTTGTTATTATTGCAAGTTAAACAATTCGAGAAATAATCAGAAAGGGTTAGAAATATGTTAAAACCGGGAATGATATTATGTGATAGATATGAAATTCTGGAAGTTGTAGGTGCCGGAGGTATGTCTATCGTATATAAGGCAAAGGATCACAGGTTAAACAGAAATGTTGCTATCAAGATGCTTAAGCCGGAGTTTGTGAATGATAAGACTTTTGTTACAAAGTTCAGGATTGAGGCACAGGCTTCAGCAGGACTTGCACATCCTAATATTGTAAATGTATATGATGTTACTGAGGATGATGGTATTTATTTCATAGTCATGGAGCTTGTGGAAGGTATAACTCTTAAGGAGTATATACATGAAAATGGCAGATTATCCATGGATAAGGCGATAGATTTTTCTATTCAGATTGCTTCCGCACTTGAAACGGCACATGAAAATCATATCATACATAGAGATATAAAGCCTCAAAATATACTTGTCAATAAAAACGGCAATTTAAAGGTTACTGATTTTGGTATTGCGAAGGCAGCTTCATCAAATACCCTTACTTCAGGCGCTATGGGAAGCGTTCATTATATTTCTCCTGAACAGGCCAGAGGTGGATACAGTGATGAAAGAAGTGATATATATTCACTTGGAATAACCATGTATGAGATGGTAACCGGAAGGGTGCCTTTTGAGGGCGATAATAATGTTTCTGTAGCACTTATGCATATACAAAATGAGATGGTTTCTCCTAGAGAATACTATCCTGATATATATGCAAGCTTTGAAAAGATTATTTTAAAGGCTACTCAGAAGAAACCTGAGAGAAGATATCTCACTGCAAGTGCGCTTATTGCAGATTTAAAGAGAGTTCAAAATAATCCTAATATAGATATAGTTGTAGCTCCTTCATCAGTTACAAACAGCCCGACTCAGGAGTGGTCAAAGGAGGAAATTGAGGCTGTAAGAAATGCTGCTTCTGCAAAGCAGATTCAGCAACCACAGAATGCATTTTTTAATACTAATGTACCTGTTCAAAATGAGATGGGCGAGATGCGTCCGATTCAGGGAATATCAACAATTCCTGTTAATAATCAAAGAATCAATGCTCTTTTTGAGGAGGAGGATCCATGGGGAGACGAGGAAGATGATTATGTTCCGGAGCCGCCAAGGAGAGGTGGTAATGTAAAAAAGATACAGGACTATGATGAAGAAGACGATTATGATGATTATGATAACAGTGAAGATGACATAGATCCAAATCTTAAAAAGGCAGTTATTGTAGGTGCTGTAGCAACAGCTGTTATATTGGCAATTGTCGTTATGGTAGTCCTTGGAAAGGTGCTTGGCTGGTTCAAGTTTGGAGATAAAAAGACAACACAATCATCCACTGTTTCAGCATCCGAGGAGGTTGCAGAAATTCCTATGGAGGATGTAATCGGTATATCAGAGGAGGCAGCAATTAAGATACTTAAGGATGCCGGATTTACCAATGTTCAGTCAGTCCATGAAAATAATACCGAAACTCAGGAAGGTTATGTATTTGAGCAGAATATAGTCAAAGGAACACCTACTGCAGCGGATGCGGAAATTATAATTAAGGTTAGTGCCGGTGCTGAAGAAAAGCAGATACCGGATGTCAAGAATTATGAGGATGCCCAGGCGGTTACCATACTTCAGGAGGCAGGATTCACTGTAACACATGCATATGAATACAGTGAAGATGTTGATAAGGATAAGGTTGTAAGAACAGAGCCTGAAGGTGGTTCCATGGCCAAGGAAGGCTCTAAAGTTACTCTTGTAGTCAGCAATGGTAAAGAAGAGAAAAATGTTGAGGTTCCTAACCTTACCGGATATACTCAGGCAGAAGCAGAAAACGCTCTTGCATCCAAGAAATTAACTACAGGTAATGTTACACATGAAAACAGTGACAATGTAGCAGAGGGATATGTTATAAGACAGAGTGTAAAGAGTGGAACAGAGGTACCTGAGGGAAGTTCGGTTGATTTTGTAATAAGCGATGGTCCTGAGGAAAAAGCTGTGTCTTATACGGCTGATATCAAGGTAGATATAAGTGCTCCGACAAATGAAGTTGATGCAGAAGGAAATCCAGTTTCATATGCCGGAAGAAGTGCAACAGTCAGAGTATCAAACGGTGCAGCAACACAGGAGCAGACTGTAACCTTAAATACTGAAGGAAAAGCAAGCGCAAACGTAAGTATAGGTAATTTGTCAACTAACAATGAAAACTTCACATATACAATATTTATTGACGGAAATGATGTTAGTGCAAGCTTTGGAAAAACTCCAAGCATAACCTATAGAGAGAACTAATATGACAGGTAAGATTATTAAGGGTGTAGGTGGATTTTATTATGTCCACCTACACAATAATTTTATATATGAGTGTAAAGCCAAAGGGGTATTTAGAAATCAAAATATAAAACCTATGATTGGCGATGACGTGGATATTGATATAATAAGCGAAAAGGATAAAACCGGCAATATTATATCTATCCATGAAAGAACAAATTCTTTAATCCGCCCGACTGTTTCCAATGTCAGTCAGGCAATTATTATTTTTGCCTTATCAAATCCTAAACCCAATTTTAATTTGCTTGACAGATTTTTGATAATGATGAGCCTGCAGCATATTGAAACGATAATATGCTTTAACAAGTCTGATTTGGTAAGCGAAGAAAAGATAAATGAGATAAAAGAAATATACACATCATGTGGTTATGAGGTTCTTATTACATCTACCAAAGAAGCAGATGAAGAAAAAAACGGAATAGGAAAGCTTATAAGTAAATTGGAAAATAAAACTACGGTATTGGCAGGTCCTTCCGGAGTTGGAAAATCCTCTATAGTAAATGCTGTATGTCCGGATATGGATGCAAAGACAGGCAGTATAAGTGATAAGATAAAAAGAGGAAAGCATACTACAAGACATACGGAGCTTATGTGTATCGGTGAGGATACATATATTCTTGATACACCGGGCTTTAGTTCATTATACGTTGAGGATATTGAACCGGAGGATTTGAAATATTATTATAATGAGTTTGAACCTTACGAAAGTAAATGCCGTTTTAACGGATGCGTTCATATAAACGAACCTGATTGTGCCGTAAAGGAAGCACTGGATAAAAAAATAATCAGCAGCTTAAGATATGAAAATTATAAACAGCTTTTTAATGAACTAAAAGAAAAGAGGAAATGGTAGAATGGATAATATTCTTTCACCTTCATTACTTTCAATTGATTTTAATAACATTGAAAAAAATGCAAATGTGCTTGATGAATCAGGAGTAAAATGGTATCATCTTGACGTTATGGACGGTGCATTTGTACCAAATATATCCTTTGGACCGCCGGTTATTAAGGCGATAAGAAAGATTACAGATGCGTTTTTTGATGTGCATCTTATGATCAATGAGCCAAAGAGATATATAGATGCATTTAAGGAAGCGGGAGCTGATATTTTAACAATTCATTATGAGGCCTGTGAGGATTTGGATGAAACAATCAGTCTTATAAGGAAGGCAGGACTTAAGGTTGGACTTGCCATAAATCCTGAAACTGATACTAAGGTCGTAAAGCCATATATTGATAAGGTGGATATGATTCTTATCATGAGTGTTCATCCCGGCTTTGGCGGACAGAAATTTATGCCTGTTGCCATAGAAAAGCTAAACAAGGTAAAAGAATGGTCAGAAAAGATAAATCCGGATTTGCTTATAGAGGTAGATGGCGGTATCAATTTTGATAATGTAAGCACGGTTCTTGACGCGGGTGCAAATGTTATCGTTGCCGGTTCTGCCTGCTTTAACGGTGACATAGCAGAAAATGTAAGTCGATTCTTTGAGGTACTTGGTTGATGAATGAAATAATAATAGTAACCGGTGGGGAGATAGATGATAATCTTGTCAGTGATTTGATAAATCATTCTGAAAATCCATACATAATCGGTGTCGATAAGGGCATCGAAGCACTTGAAAGACTTCATATAAAACCTGATTTGCTTATAGGCGATTTTGATTCGGCAGGTGAGAACATTAAGAAAAAATATGAAGCAGATGAAAGAACGATATTTTTAAATCCCGAAAAGGATTTAACTGATACACATGCGGCTTTAAACGAAGCGGTTAAGCTTGCTTTAAAGAAAAAGTCTTCGATTACCATACTTGGTGCTACAGGTAAGAGATTAGACCATCTGCTTGGCAATATAGGCATTTTAAAATATTGCCTTGATAATAATATAGATGCATGCATAATTGACAGGTTTAACAAGATCCGGATGATGGATAAGAATAAGGATATCATCATAAAGAAAAAGGATTTATACGGAAAATTTATTTCCCTTATACCCTTTACCGATAAGGTGGAAGGAATTAAGCTTGAGGGATTTAAATATATACCAAAGGGTGGAGTGCTCTTTAAGGAAGATACCCTTGGGATAAGTAATGAATTAATAAAGGAGGAAGGTCATATATCGATTAAAAGCGGATATTTGCTTTTACTTGAGACCAGAGATTAATTATGACAGGTTGGATTGTGTTTGCGTTTGTACTCTATATGAGTGGAATGCTTATCATCGGAATATCAACTGCAAAGAAAAACAAAAATGCAGATGATTATTTCCTGGGAGGAAGAAATTTAGGAGGATGGGTTGCGGCTCTTTCAGCACAGGCATCTGATATGAGTGGATGGCTTTTGATGGGACTTCCGGGCTGTATCTATGCATTTGGTACAAATCAGGCATGGATAGCTATAGGTCTTTTCATAGGAACAGTGCTCAACTGGATTTTTATAGCCGGAAGATTAAGAAGATATACCATAAGAGCAGGTAATGCACTTACCATACCGGAATATCTTAGTAACAGATTCGGAGATAAAAAGAAGATACTTATGGCTATATCAGCTGTAGTAATACTTATATTTTTCCTTGTATATACCGCATCGGCTTTTGCTGCAGGCGGAAAGCTTTTTTCTTCAATCGCAAAGATTGATTATCATACTGCACTTTTTGTAGGAGCTGCAGTTATACTTGCATATACATTTTTGGGTGGTTTCCTTGCAGTATGTAAGACAGACTTTATACAGGGTATGATGATGCTTATAGGAATTCTTGCTGTTCCGATAGTTGCAGTTATGCTTATGGGTACAGGCAGCATAATTCCAAATCTTATAGACAGTGGTGTAGAGGATGCCAGTGATTTCCTCAATATATTTGTTGAAAACGGCAAGCCGATAACTGCCATGAGTATAGCATCACAGCTTGCATGGGGACTCGGTTACTGCGGTATGCCTCATATCTTAGTCAGATTTATGGCAATTAAGGATGAAAAGGAGCTTTCAAAATCCAAGAAGGTTGCTATCGTATGGGTACTCCTTTCACTTGTGGTTGCTTGTATAATAGGTGTTATAGGAAGAGCATATCTTTTCCCTACAGTGCTTTCAACAGAAGGTTCACAGTACGAAAATGTTTATATTGAAATGATAATGAAGATGTTTACCGAGGATATTAAGATACCGTTTATCGGAGGACTTTTACTCTGTGGTATCCTTGCGGCAATCATGTCCACAGCGGATTCACAGCTTCTGGTATCATCCTCATCTATATCACAGGATTTATTTAAGGGAGTTTTCTTTAAGGACTTAAAGGAAAAGACAGTTTTACTTATAGCAAGAGTTTGTGTATTTGTAATTGCGATAATTGCTTTCTTTATAGCATGGAATCCTGATTCGAGTATCATGGGACTTGTATCTGATGCATGGGCAGGACTTGGTGCTGCATTTGGTCCGACCATACTTATGTCCCTTTATTGGAAGAGAATAAATCTTCCGGGTGCGGCTGCCGGTATGATAAGCGGCGCAGCCACAGTTATACTTTGGGATTATATCAAACTTATAGATATGGATGGTGCCAAGGTTACACTTGCTACCTATACAGGAGCATATTCACTGCTTATAGGATTCTTTGTAAGCCTTGCATTTATCATAATAGTTTCACTTGTTACACCTAAGGTAAGTGAAGAGATAGAAAAAGAATTTGATGACGTAAAGAACGGAAACGTATAATATAAGTACACTGAAAAACAGATGCATGCATGGCAAGTTGGAACTTTAGCTATGTTTAGCATCTGTTTTTAAGTATTTCCGGTATTTTATTGTAAATAATAAAATGCCGGTGGAACAAAACCGGCACTTTATTATCAAAATTATATAATTTAAAGAGAGGATTTATGAAAAACTATATTATTAATATAAACCCAAATTATGAACAAAGTATGACAAGAATAACAACTTTACGTAAAGAAATTGATTATTTAAATATATAAAACCGCTTTAAAGATTTTTTTTGACATTTGGATAAAGAATATATGGGTAAACAGGTTGTAAATGATAAAAAAGATAAGAGGACAACACATTGGATATAAAGCTTATAGCAGTAGGAAAAGTAAAAGAAGAGTATTTCAGAAATAAAATTGACGAACTAAAAGATAAAATAAATGCTCGTCATAGATATAATATAAATATAATTGAGGTTCCCGATGAAAGCATACCTGAAAAGCAAAGTGAAACTGTATTGGAAAATATAAAAAATAAAGAAGGAAAAAAGATCCTTTCTAAGATAGAGAAAAAAGATTATGTAGTAGCACTTTGTATAGACGGAAAGTCTACAGATGACAGTAAATTATTTGAGCTTATAAAAAGAGCAGAATCAGATTATAAGACATCATTTGTTCTGGTCATAGGAGGTTCACTTGGACTTTCAGATGAGGTGATAAAACGTGCGGATTATAAGCTTAGTATATCGGGTATGACATTTCCGCACCAGCTCATGAGAGTAGTTATACTTGAGATACTTTATAATATATTTTTATGATGCAATTTATGTGTCATTATTTGTGATAACTGATATTGTTGATTATAGTGTATGCTCTGTAGATTTGCTCAGCTATACACACTGCGGCTATGTCGTTTCCTAGTCTCATGGAAGAAAGAGTAAACGGCTTACAATCGGGTAGAGGATTATCCGAAATAATAAATTCTATACATGAATAACCGGAAATGCTAATATCTGATATTTTTTTAGCAAGTTCTTTTGAGGTGCATGAATCAGAACCATAATTAATAAAAAATACATAAGATTTTTTTTGAAGAGAAAGCTTTGCAATATCATTGTAAAGTTTCTTTTTTATGTTGGCAAAAGAAAGAGTTCTTTTAAAATATTCATTAAGAGCACTTTCATAGTTTTTATCAAGCTTTTTTTCATCTATATGTAAAATGATTTCCATATCTTCCCACACCTTTATAAATTTATATTTTTTTATTGTTTGAATTTAAGTATAAGGCATAGTATTGTGAGATGTAAATAATGATTTTGTACATTTTTTACAATTTTAATTGTAAAAATTGTCAATTGAAGAAATGGCACATTATGAGATATACTAAAATACAGATGGACAACCGGTTGCGCAATAGTTGCGCACAGGTTGAAAATAACAATATAGACAGTTTGTTTTTAAGTATTATGAAGGAGGTTTTTTATGAAAGGAAAAAGGGTACGCAGAGGAGTTTTATCGATAATACTTATCGTAATACTGGTTCTTGTTACACCGGGAAGTGAATTATTCGGTAATTTAGGTGTGGCAAAGGCAGCTGATGAAACTACGATAGGTAATGCAGGATTTGAAACTGATATTTGGGGAGACTCAAAGGTTTGGAATTCAAATGCTGATGATTGGGATAATGGTCATATTAATCATAATAACTATTCTGATTCGGATGGAATAACTATACCTGCTGATGGTGGAGAAAAATTTGTAAATGTTTATGCAAATACTTCAGGAGTAGTATTCACTTTTTCACAGGATATTTCACTGAAAAAAGGAAAATATACATTTTCAGTTAGTGGAATGGGTAGTGATGTACAGTATTATATTTCAGTCGGAGAGACAAATGGAGATTCTGTTGATGCATCCGGTTGGAATAATTGGGCAGATGCCAAAGTTGATTATACTGCTGATGAAGATGTAAGTTCCATTAAGCTTTCTGTAGTTATTACAGCTACAGCTGATGGTGGTTGGGGAGATATAGATTGTGTATCTTATACCTATGAAGATATAAATGATGATTCACAAGATTCTACAGAAGAAGTATCAGATGGAGAACTAAAGAACGGAGATTTTGAAAGCACTGATACGGCTTGGACAATATCGGGCGGACCATTCTATGATACAGATATATATGCTTCCAATAATACAACTCAAGTTATAAAGATAAATAGTCCAAGCAGTGATACGGATATGTCAATAAAGCAAAAGATTAAAAATCTTTCGGCAGGAACATATAAATTATCATATAGAGTATCGGGAGCATCCAATATGGATTTCCCACTTACGGCAAAAGTTCTTGATAAAGATGGTAACAATCTTGCAAGTTCAAGTGGTGTAACATTAAATGATTGGGATAACTGGATTGATGCTTCAACAGAAAACTTTGATATATCCGACGGACAGACCATAACCGTAATATTTGAGGGTACAGTATCTACGAGCTTCTGGGGTTCACTTGATGATGTCAGGTTAGAACCTGTTACAGCTTCAACAAGAACCTTTGATATAGACACTGAAGTTTCAACACATCCGGTAGTAGAGTCAGATCTTTATGTTGATAAGGTTGAAATAATGAATGACTTTATAACGGGCTTTGATGTATCATCATATTTATCAATCAGAAACAGTGGAGCAACATTTAAAGACTTTGATGGAAGTGTACTTACTGATCAGGGATTTTTTGATTTGCTGGCAGAAAATGGAGTTAATTATATAAGAATCCGTACATGGGTAGATCCTTATGATGCAGATGGCAATAGCTATGGTGGCGGTGTCTGTGATCTTGATACAGCTATAAAGATAGGCCAGTGGGCTTCAAATGCAAATATGAAAGTTTTGGTTGATTTCCACTATTCAGATTTTTGGACCGACCCTAATAAGTATACGGCACCTAAGGCATGGCAGGACAAATCCGTTGAAGATAAAGCTGATTTACTTCAGGCATATACAGAAGATAGTCTGAAAAAACTGCTTGATGCGGGCGTTGATGTAGGTATGGTTCAGGTAGGTAATGAGACAACTTCGGGATTCTGTGGCGAGACAAATTGGGAAAATATGTGTACACTTTTCAATGCAGGAAGTACAGGTATACAAAATATAGAAAATGAATATGACAGACAGATTATGATTGCTATTCATTTTACAAATCCTGAAAGCGGAAGATTTGATTCATTTGCATCATATCTAAAAACTTATGGAGTAGTTTATGATGTGTTTGCTACATCCTATTATCCGTATTGGCATGGAACACTTGAAAATCTTACCAATAAGCTTAGTAAAGTGGCTGAAAATTATGATAAATATGTTATGGTAGCCGAGACCTCTTATGCACGTACATACGATGATGGTGACGGACATACCAATACCGTATTTGAAGGAAGCGAAAAAAATGAGATACCTTACCCTGTGTGCTTACAGAGTCAGGCGTTATCTGTCAGAAATGTTGTAGAAGCAGTAGCAAATGTTCCGGATAATAAAGGTATAGGAGTATTTTATTGGGAGCCGGCATGGATACCTGTTCAGGTATATGATGCAAGTGCTTCAAATGCAGATGAGATTCTTGCGCAAAATAAAGAACTTTGGGAGAAATATGGTTCAGGATGGGCATCAAGTTATTCATGTGATTATGATGAGGATGCAGGTCTTTGGTATGGTGGTTCTGCTGTAGATAATGAGGCAGTATTTGATTTTGATGGAACTGCACTTGACACTCTTAAGATATTTAATATGATTCGTGGTGGCACAACTGCAGAAAATTCGGTAATCGGTATAAAGGATTCACAAGTTGAGTACTATGTTTCTGATGATATCATTCTTCCTGAAACTGTTGATGTGATACTTGCAGACGGAGATGAAAAAACTGTAAGTGTAATATGGAATGAAAATGATATAAATGAAGCTGTTTACTCCGGCGAAGGTGTGTATCCAATATCAGGTTCGGCAGTTTATAATGAAGAAAGTTATGATGTGGTTTGCACGCTTACATTAAATGCCAAGAATTATCTTATTAATCCAAGCTTTGAAGACAGTGACACATCAATGTGGATAAAAGAGGGAACAGAAGCTTCTTCAATATCACGTAAAAGCGAGGGCGGAAACTATAAAACAGGAACACAGGCATTCCATTTCTGGAATAGTGATGCGCTTACATATACATTCTATCAGACTGTTACAGTTGATAAGGGCATATACAAAGCAGGATGTTTTGTAGAAGGCGGAGATGCCGGAGATGATTATACTATTGAATTCTTTGTAAATGTCGGCGATAACGAATATAAAGACAGCGCTACATTAAATGGCTGGCTTGAATGGCAGAATCCAAATGTTTCAGATATAGAGATAACTGATGATGAAACAGAGGTAACCGTAGGAGTTCGTGCAACTAATCTTGCAGGTGGAGCATGGGGTGCTTTTGATGATTTTTATCTAAGTAAAATTGCAGATGATGTTGAGTACCATATTATAGAAGGTGCAAACAGTGTGTATGATAAGGCTGAAGGTGGTAACATAATCATTAAGTCGGATGGACCATTTGTGAAATTTGAAGATGTAAAGGTTGATGGAGATGTGGTTGAACCTCAAAATTACTCAGCTGAAAAAGGCTCAACTGTTATAACTCTTCCTGAGTCATATCTTGATACTATTGAAGAAGGAGAGCATGAAATAGAGATAGTATTTACAAACGGAAGTGCTAAAACAAACTTTACGGTAAGCAAAAAAGAAGATGATTCAAAGACACCGGCAACACCGACAGTAAAATATTTATCTATGTACCGTTTATACAACCCAAATTCAGGAGAGCATTTCTATACTTCAAATGAGACAGAAAAGAATAATCTTGTAAAACTTGGTTGGAAATATGAGGGAGTAGCATGGAGCGCACCTGAAACTTCTGATATACCGGTATACAGACTATATAATCCGAACGCAGGAGATCACCATTATACAGTAAGTGCAACTGAAAGAGACTTCCTGGTAAAAGTTGGATGGAAGTATGAAGGTATAGGCTGGTATTCGGAATCAAAGGATGGAAATACCATATACCGTTTATATAATCCAAATGCAAAAACAGGTACACATCATTACACCGTCAATAAAGAAGAAAAAGATTTCCTGGTAAAATTAGGATGGCGTGATGAAGGTATCGGATGGTACGGAAAATAAAAGATGTGACAGAATGATTTAGATATCAAAAAAAGAAATGTAAAATACAGGCTTGGTTTAAACAAGCCTGTATTTTGTTTTTTAGATTACTTTTTTATTGTTTCAAAACCTTGTATGTGTTATCATATAAGGTGGATTTGAATGTAATTATAATACACGTACCGGGATATGACGGAGACGATAAAATGGATAAAAAGATACTAATACTTGATATAGACGGAACACTTGTTAATTCTAAAAAAGAGATAACTCCAAAGACTTTTGAAGCTATTATGAATATTCAGGATATGGGGCATATAGTTGTGCTTGCTTCGGGCAGACCGTATCCGGGTATGAAGCAATTTGTGGAAAAGCTTGAGATGGATAAAAAGGGTGGTTATGCAATAGCATTTAACGGTGGCATGATAGTTGATTGTAAAACCGGAAAACCTGTCATAGAAAAGTGCATACCCAATAAATATATTGAGCCATTATATGAATATGCCTTAGACAATGAAATTGGTATGGTGACATATAAGGATGATATGGTTATCACAGGTACAAAGATGGATAACTATATGCAGTATGAAGCAAGATTAAATTTTATGCCATTAAAAAGAGTAAAGGATTTTTTGGATTTTGTTGATTTTGATATGGTCAAGTGCCTTATGACTGCGGAACCTAATGTTAAGGCTCCAAGGTGTGAGATGGAGCTTAAAAAGATGTTTGCTCCGGGACTAAATGTCTTTAGATCAGAACCGTATTTTATAGAGATAACTACAAATGGTGTCGATAAGTCTACAACTATTCCTGAACTTCTAAAACTGCTTGACATTCCAAGAGAGAAATCCATATGTTGCGGAGATGGATTCAATGATGTCACAATGGTTAAGTGTGCGGGTATAGGAGTGGCTATGGCAAATGCCCAGCAGATTGTCAAAGATAATGCTGATTATATAACAGGTTCATGTGAAGAGGATGGATTGGTTGAGGTTATAGAAAAATTTATTTTGTAAATAAAATTAAATGAGGTTTAATTATGGATAACCCGATACTTTTAACAAAAGCAGATTCGCTGATCAGATTAAAAGAATTACTGAAAAAATCATATATTGAAGATATTGTTTGTGTAAATGTCAGTGAAGTGCTTGTCAACTTTGAAAATGTATATGAACAGATATCGGATAAATTTAAAAATGATGATATTATCATAAGAAGTTCGCTCAGACATAATGGAAATTTTCATAATGTCAGATCACTTCATCTTGATGCTACGGATGCTATAGCTGCAGATGATGTGGATAATGTTCGTGAGGCTTTAAAAAAGATGGCTTATATGTATGCCGGCAATGATGAGAATAAGCTCTCCGAATATTTTGATGAACAGATTCTTGTTCAGAGGTATTCGGACAATATTATAATTTCCGGAGTTGCATTTACACGAGACTTCATATATAAAAGACCGTATTATATGATTAATTATGAGGTGATTGATGGTACGGAAGAAATCCTTGATGATGAAAGAACCAAGTGGATTGCGAAAAATACTTCACAGGAGTTTTTGGATTATGAATTTTTAAGTCTTGTAAATGCTATAAAAGAGATTGAAGATATATATGGTGATATAGAGGCTTTAGAAATTAAATTTGGAATAGATTCCATAGATAATGTGGTTATCTATCAGGTAAGACCGCTTGTAGAACTTTTTGATAAGCCTATGGCACTTACAGATAAAGAGTTTTTTGATGCAAAATCATTTGCGAAGTGTGATTACCTTGATACTAATCATGTGCTTTCGGATATGGCCAGCTGGAGGCCTGCTGAGATTTTAGGGTTAAATCCAAGACCGTTGGATTGTTCACTCTATAAAGAATTTATAACTTCCGGAAAATGGAATGAAAGTATAAGTCATTTCGGATATGCCAATGAGATAAATGATATTATGCAAAAAATCGGTAATAAACCATACATTTCGGTGGAATATTCTATAGCAGGACTTACCCCTAAGAGCCTAAGCCCAAATATAAAGTTTAAGCTTAAGGAGTACTATATAGATAAGCTAAAAAAGAAACCTCAGCTGCATGAGAGACTTGAGAGAGACCTTATATTTAATTGCTATGATTTTGCTACAAAGGATAAGCTTTTTGAATTATCGGATTATGGCTTTTCAGATGAGGAAATTAATGAGGTTTCAAAGGCTTTATATGAGGTTACTGTCAATATAATAAATATTTATGATGATGTAATTAAAAGGGATTTTGATGATTTAAATAAGCTTACGGAGTTAAGACATGAAATCAGATCAAATACACCTTTAAAAGAGACCAATATAATGAAGGTGTATAAGTATATAAACGATCTTACAGATGCAATAGAAAACTACGGAGCCCATCAGTATATCAGACAATCTAGATGTGACATTATAGCAAGAAGTTTACTTAAAAGTCTTGCTGATAAAGGCTATTTTACACATGAAGAAATTTATAAATTTATATCTTCCATAGAAACTGAAGAAACAAAGTTTGAAGACTATATAACGCGTTATATACATGGTGAGGTTGATACGGAAGAGTTTAATGAATTGTATGGTCATTTAAGAGTTAAGACTTTTGATATCAGAACTGATTGTTATAAGCATATGAAACTTGAGGGTATATTTGAGGGCAGAAAAGAAAGTTATGGCAGGGATAAATATATTCTTGATGAGGCTGTTCTTTCACATGCGCTAAGTGATGTTGGTTTTGATATTGAACCTGGGGATTTTATAAGTCTGGTGTCTGATATGATAAAAAACAAAGCATATTTCAGATTTGAATTTATAAAGTCCGTAAGCCTGATCCTTGATATGATAGTTGTTGTCGGAAATCTTCATGGTATAGACAGAGAGGATATGTCATATCTTGAGATTCAGGAGTTAATCAGTTATCACAGCAGAGATTCATATATACAGATTATACAATCAAGAAGAGATATGTATCATGCATATTCATATCTTGTTTTACCTGAGCTTATATTCAATGTTGGAGATATAGATGTTATAGAGTATAAGTAGTTTTTGAAAATAATGGTAACAAAAGGTTGAGTGAAGGAGATATAATGGCTTATAAAAAACTGATGGTAGAATTTCCGGGAAGGAATTACAGCACAGATAAACCGCTTTTATATTACGCAGGCAAGGTGTTTGAAGAGAAGGGCTATGAGGTAATAAGACTTGGGTATAATTTTAAACTGCTTGGTGATAAGGATGATATAGAAGGGCTTATAGAAGAAGCTAAATCATATATAAAAAAGGAACTCGATAAGGTGGATTTTTCGGGTTACGATGATATAGTTTTTATATCAAAAAGTATGGGGACAGCTCTTGCCGGATATTTTGAAGAACAATATAAGATTAAAGTAAGGCATATATTTCTTACACCTGTACAAAGTGCACTCAAATATATGAAGAGAGGTAAATGTATAGTCGTCTCCGGAAAAAATGATAAGATTTTAGACAGCAGAAGACTTAAAATTTATTGTGTTGAACAGGATGTTGCATTGCAGCAATTTGAAAATGTGGGACATTCTCTTGAATCTGACGATATCAATACTACATTTGCAATTCTGATGGTAATTGTAAAGCTTTATAAAGGCTTTTCGAATTGATTTAATTGCACGTATGAGTTATAATTGAAAGAAAAATACTGGGAGGAAAAAAATGGGATTTTTTAAAGATTTTAAAAGAGATTTTGCACAAGCTGTTAACGAGCTTATGCCTGATAAGGATGAGCTTGCTAATGAGTATGATGATGAAGATATAGTCAATACATTTGACAGTGCTGATGATATGGATATTGCACCGGAAGATATGCTGGAAAACATTGATGATATCAGTATAGATACATTTAGCAAAGATGAGAATGTTGAAATAAAAGATAATGAGCCGGCTTTGGAATCCGCTTCCGAAGAAGATGATTCCGAGTCATATAATAGCATTCCACAGGCGGAAATTGTTAAAGATGAAAGTGATGAAGTTGAAAATGGAATTAATTCATTTGATGATGAGTCCGTTGATGGAGAAGAGGAAGAGTTATTAGAAGCTTTATCACCTGAAGAAATGTTTTCTGAAACAGGTAACAATGAAGAAGATAATGCCGATTTCAGTGAGACTGTAGAAACTTATGGTGATGATGAACTTAAAGCTGTGGATGCTCTTGATGAAGAAAATATGATGGAAAATACAGACGATGCTTTGGCAATTGAACCGGAAGCAAATGTTCTTGAGGGCATGGATTTAAATGCGGCGGTCGAAACCGCTATAAACAGCAGAAATGACATTGAAGAAGAAAAGGAAGATGGATATGAGGAGGCAGATATGGCAGATATAGAAGAAAAGATAGTTGAAGAAGAGTCTACAGAACAAAAGGAGCAGGAAGCAAACAGCATTCTTACTGATGATACTACATATATAACTAAGGGTACAACAATTAGGGGTAATATCGAAACTGACGGAGGAGTAGATGTTATAGGAACCGTTGAAGGTGATGTAAAATGCGCAGGCAAGCTTATAATCGGAGGAACCATTGAAGGTAATATCGAGGCCGGTGAAATATATGCAAATGCTGCAAAGATTAAGGGTGAGATAATTACTGAAGGAAGCGTTAAGATAGGTGTCGGTACTGTAGTAGTCGGAAATGTGACTGCAACTTCAGCAGTTATTGCAGGTGCCGTAAACGGAGATATAGATGTACAGGGACCTGTTATAGTTGATTCGACAGCTGTTATCATGGGTGATATTAAATCCCGTTCAGTTCAGATAAATAACGGAGCTGTTATAGAGGGACGTTGTTCACAATGCTACTCAGAGATAGATGTAAAGAGCTTTTTTGAATAGATCATCACAGATTGATTAGATATAGATATTTACAGATAGAATCAGAGTAAATGAAATTAGGAGACAGACAACATGGAGATGAAAAGAATATTACTTAAGCTTAGTGGTGAAGCACTGGCAGGCGATAAGAAAACCGGCTTTGATGACGAGACTGTAGTTGAGGTTGCCAAGCAGATAAAAGAGGTTATTGATAAAGGTATACAGGTAAGTATAGTTATCGGTGGAGGAAACTTCTGGAGAGGAAGAACCTCAGAACATATGGAAAGAGTTAAAGCAGACCAGATAGGCATGCTTGCAACTGTTATGAACTGTATGTATACCGCTGATGCACTTAGAAGACAGGGAATTAAATCTCATATTATGACACCATTTATGTGTGGAAGCATGACCGAATTATTTAATAAGGACAAGGCTATAGAATATCTCGAAAAAGGAGAGGTGTGTTTCTTCGCGGGAGGAACAGGACATCCGTATTTTTCAACAGATACAGCGACAGTACTTATGGCAGTAGAGGTTGAATCCGATGCGATACTTATGGCAAAGGCAATCGACGGAGTTTATGACAGTGATCCTAAGCTCAATCCGGATGCTAAGAAGTATGATTATCTTGATATAAATGAGATAATAGATAAAAAGCTTGGAGTTATAGATCTTGCGGCAGCAGTTCTTGCCATGGAAAATAAGATGCCTATGATGCTCTTTGGCCTTAATGAAGAAAACAGTATTATAAAGACTGTTTCGGGTGAGTTTACAGGCACTATGGTAAGATGTGAATAATAAATAGAAAGATGAGGAAAAAGCAATGTTAAAACAGTACGAAGAAAAAATGGAAAAATCAGTAGATAATCTTAAATCAGAATATGCAAGCATAAGAGCGGGAAGAGCTAATCCGCATATTTTGGATAAATTAAGAGTAGACTATTATGGTACACCATCTCCTTTACAGCAGGTTGCCAACATTACGGTTCCTGAGGCAAGAACAATTATAATTCAGCCTTGGGAGGCAAGTCTTATAAAGGAAATAGAAAAGGCTATCCTTACATCTGATCTTGGTGTTACTCCTAACAATGATGGAAAGGCAGTAATCATAAATTTCCCTGAGCTTACAGAGGACAGAAGAAAAGAGATGGTTAAGGATGTAAAGAAGAAGGGTGAAGCAGCTAAGGTTGCAGTCAGAAATGTCAGACGTGATGCAAATGATGCTGTTAAGAAGATGAATAAATCCAACGAGATGTCAGATGATGAGCTTAAGGACAATGAGGATAAGATTCAGAAGATGACAGACAAGTATATAGGAATGATTGATAAGGCTGTTGAAGATAAGTCTAAAGAAATTCTTACTGTATAATTTGGGGGATAGCAGGATTTGGAAAAGGTTATAGATGGTGAAAAGCTTAATGTGCCTAATCATGTTGCCATAATACTTGACGGTAACGGAAGATGGGCGAAAAAAAGACTTATGCCCAGAAACTATGGACATAAGGCCGGAGCAAAAACCTTGGAAAAGGTTTGTGATGACGCTAAGGAACTTGGAATAAAATATCTTACTGTATATGCATTTTCAACTGAAAACTGGAAACGTTCGGTAGAGGAAGTTTCCGGTATCATGAATATTTTGAGGGATTACCTTGCTGATTGTATAAAATGGGCAGATGAAAAAAACATGCGTATCAGAATCATAGGTGACAGGACAGCTCTTGATGCGGATATTGTAGAAAAAATCGAAGAGGCTGAAAGAGTATCAAAGATATATGACGGGCTCAATTTTACCATAGCAATTAATTATGGCGGCAGAGATGATATAAGAAGAGGTGTTAAAAAGCTTATATCGGATGTTAATTCCGGAAAAATAAATGAAGAGATATCTGAGGATTTGATTTCCTCATATCTTGATACGGCTGACATTCCGGATCCTGATTTACTTATCAGGACAAGTGGAGAGGAAAGGCTTTCTAATTTCCTTATATGGCAGCTTGCATATACGGAGTTTTATTTTACAGATTGTTTATGGCCGGATTTTAATATGAATGAGCTTAAAAAGGCAGTAAGATATTATAACGGCAGAGACAGAAGATATGGCGGAGTAAAGTAGAGGTAAAGTGCATGTTTAAGCAAAGACTTTTAAGTGGAATAGTTCTTGTTATACTTGCAGTGGTAATATTATATCTGGGCGGATACGTAACAGGTGCTGCAGTATTGCTTTTATCTATAGGTGCCATGTTCGAACTGCTAAGAATATATAAGCAGCACAACACGGTTCTCGGATTTGCCGGCTATGGGGCGGTTATAGCATATTATATGCTGCTGTTCTTTGATTTACGTGAGTATATATTATTTATGTTTATTGCAGCCATACTTGTAATCCTTGGTATCTATGTATTTGCATATCCAAAATATACTGATAAAGACATAATGGCAGTTGTATTTGGATTCTTTTATACAACCTTTATGCTTTCGTATGTATATGAGATAAGAATTCTTTCTCATGGAGGCATACTTGTAATTATGATATTTATCTGTTCATGGGTAAATGATACATTGGCATACTGCGCCGGTGTTACCATGGGAAAGCATAAGATGTCACCGAAGCTTAGTCCTAAAAAGAGTATCGAGGGACTTATAGGCGGGCTGCTTGGCGCCGCTATCGTAGGAGGAGTTTACGGATACTTCTTTGATAAATATGTATATGCTATAGATAACAGCATCGCTGTATTTGCAATTATCGGATTTCTGGGTGCTGCTGTGGCAGTTATCGGTGATTTGACTGCATCGGCTATTAAGAGAAATAATGATATAAAGGATTACAGCAATCTTATCCCGGGACATGGCGGAATACTTGACAGATTTGACAGTATAATATTTACTGCACCGATTATATATTATCTGCTTATATTTATGACTACATAAAAAATAATCTTTGGAGGATAAATGAAACATATATCAATTATTGGTTCAACAGGCTCTATAGGAACGCAGAGCCTTGATATAGTAAGAGCAAATGATGATTTAAAGGTTGTTGCTCTTGCAGCAGGAAGCAATGTATCATTGCTTGAAAAACAGGCGCGAGAATTCAAACCTGACATAATAGGAATTTGGGATGAGGACAAGGCTAATGATTTAAGAATTGCCTTGTCTGAATTTGACATAAGGATAGTTTCCGGTATGGATGGGCTTATAGAGGTTGCAACCTATGTTAAAGCTGATATCGTGATAACCGCCATCGTCGGAATGATAGGAATCAGACCAACCGTCGAAGCTATTAAAGCAGGAAAGGATATAGCACTTGCCAACAAGGAAACACTTGTTACTGCCGGACATATAATTATGCCTTTGGCAAAGGAGTATAATGTACGTATACTTCCTGTTGACAGTGAACATTCGGCTATATTCCAATGTCTGCATGGAGAAGAAGATAATAAAATCAGCCGTCTGCTTATAACTGCATCAGGCGGTCCGTTTAGGGGAAAAACAAGGAAAGAACTGGAAAATGTAACGGTTGAAGACGCATTAAAACATCCAAATTGGAGTATGGGTAATAAAATTACCATAGATTCTGCTACAATGGTCAACAAAGGACTTGAGGTAATAGAAGCAAGATGGCTTTTTGATGTTGCACCATCCGATATTGAGGTTGTAGTACAGCCTCAGAGCATAATTCATTCCATGGTAGAGTTTTCCGATGGCGCAGTAAAAGCACAGCTTGGTACACCGGATATGAAGCTTCCTATACAGTATGCTTTGTATTATCCGGAAAGAAGATATCTTGCCGGAGACAGACTCGACTTTACCAAGATGAGTGGAATAATAATCGATAAACCTGATAAAGATGTGTTTAAAGGACTTACCTTTGCATATAATTCATTAGAAAAGGGCGGTTCGATGCCTACAGTGTTCAATGCGGCAAACGAAAAGGCAGTATCACTTTTCCTAAACAGAAAAATAAAATTCCTTGAAATATATGACATCATAGAAAACTGCATGGACAATCACAGGGTAATTGAAAACCCAACACTTGAGGAAATATTAAACTTGCAAAAAGAAATCAATGAATCAATTGATGCAATGTAAAGGAGTAAACTATGAATATTATTCTTATTATTTTGGTTTTTGGAATAGTTGTTTTCTTTCATGAGTTTGGACATTTTATTGTTGCGAAGGCCAATCATATAGCGGTAACAGAGTTCTCTATCGGTATGGGACCTGCGATATTTTCAGTTAAGAAAAAGGAGACAAAGTATTCACTTAGAATACTGCCTATAGGCGGATATTGTATGATGCTTGGTGAAAATGAAGAATCAGAGGACGAGAATTCATTTTCAAATAAGCCTGTCTGGGCCAGAATTCTGGTTATAGCGGCAGGACCTTTTTTCAATTTTATATTGGCACTTATATTTTCGGTTATTCTGATAATTTTTTGTGGATATGATGAAGCTAAGATATCCGAAGTGAAAGAAAATGGTGCAGCTTATGAAGCCGGAATTGAAGAAGGAGATACCATAGTAAGGATAGGCGGAAAGAAGGTTCATTTTTTTAGAGAAGTACAGATTTATATGATGATAAATGATTCATCAAAGCCTATTGATATGGTTATTGAAAAAGCAGACGGAACATTGAAAAATGTTACCGTATATCCTAAGAAGGCTGAGGATGGCAAGTATTATCTTGGTGTAGCAAGAACCAGATATAATGTAGCTGCAAAGGGTGTCGGCGGAACATTAAAATATGCTTTTTATGAAACTGAATATTGGGTAAATGCTACATTTTCAAGTTTAAAAATGATATTTACAGGTGGAGTAAAAAGCGGTGATATAATGGGACCTGTTGGCGTAGGAGGAGCGTTTAATGAGATTATTGAGGAGGTAAAGGAAGAAAGTTCGAACGTTAAGGAGACAATCATCAATATTATCTTAAATATGATCAATTGGTGCATACTCTTAAGCGTTAACCTTGGTATAATGAATCTTTTACCTGTTCCTGCGTTAGATGGTGGAAGACTTTTGTTCCTGTTTATAGAGGCAATTCGAAGGAAAAAGATTCCGCAGGAAAAAGAGGCGATTGTCAATTTCATTGGATTTGCACTTTTGATGGTTTTGATGGTGCTTGTATTCTTCAATGATATTAAAAATGTATTCTTCTCTTAAAAAGTATATTTATTTATGATCATTATGAGGTTAAAAATGGAAAAAACATATAGGGAAAAAACTAAAGAGATAAAGATTGGTAATATAACTATAGGAGGAGGTAATCCTATAGCTATTCAGTCAATGACTAATACCGAGACATCAGATGTTGATAAAACCGTAGAACAGATTCTTGCTCTTGAAAAAGCAGGATGCCAGATAGTTCGTTCAACTGCCAATACTCCTGCAGCAGCAGAAAGCTTTGATAAAATCAAAGAGCAGATTCATATACCAATAGTTGCAGATATACATTTTGATTATAAATTAGCAATCACGGCTATAGAGCATGGTGCAGATAAGATTAGAATCAACCCGGGTAATATAGGCGGTGAAGAAAAGCTAAAGGCTGTTGTAGAAGCTGCCAAGAAAAAAAATATACCTATAAGAGTCGGAGTCAACTCCGGTTCGCTTGAAAAGGATATTCTTGCAAAATATGGAGGAGTTACGGCAGAAGGAATTGTAGAAAGTGCTCTTGATAAGGTAAGGATGATTGAAGAATGTGATTATGACAATATAGTTATAAGCATAAAATCTTCAGATGTAATGATGTGTGTAAGGGCTCATGAAATTATGGTTGAAAGAACTTTTTATCCACTTCATGTAGGCATAACAGAAGCAGGGACCGTTAACCTTGGCAATATCAAATCAGGCATAGGTCTTGGTCTTATACTTAGTAAAGGTATTGGCGATACTATAAGAGTTTCTCTTACAGGTGATCCTGTAGAGGAGATTATATCAGCTAAGACAATTCTTCGAACTCTTGGCCTTCGTAAAGGTGGTATAGAACTTGTTTCATGCCCTACCTGCGGAAGAACAAAGATAGATATGATTGGTCTTGCCGGTTCAGTAGAAAAACTCATTCAAAACTATGACCATCTTGATATAAAGGTTGCAGTTATGGGATGTGCTGTTAATGGACCCGGAGAGGCAAGAGAAGCAGATATAGGAATTGCCGGAGGTGTCGGTGAAGGTTTGCTTATTAAAAAGGGAGAGATAGTTAAAAAGCTGCCTCAGGAGGAGCTTTTAGGTGCACTTAAAGCTGAACTTGATAATTGGAATTCATAGTAAAAACTATGAGTAGGTATTGTGTTTACATTAAAAGGAGGAAATGTAGTGGAAGGTAAGTTTTTTAAAGATGTCTTCCCCGGTTTAAGATTATCAAATGATATAGCTGAACTGATTTATCAGACAGAAGTTACAGGAATAACCATGTTCGAGAGTAAAAAAGAGATGGTTATTTCTTTATTAAGCAAAAATCTTATACCAAAGAAATTTATATATAAAGCTGAAGCTCAAATTTCAGATTTTGTTTTTCCAAGAGCTCAGGGAATGTGTATTATCGATGAGCATTTTAATCTTTCGAGTCAGTATAAATTACAGCAGTTGACTGATGAATATAAAGAAAGTTTGCTCCTTGAAATGAAAAATGACAGTTATATATGTTATCGGTTCATGGCACGTGGAGACTGGTTTTGTAATGATGATAAGGTGCTTACACTTGCATTGGAGGATTCGAGCTTGGCAAGAAATCATTCAAAAAGTATTAAAGAATATCTCGAGCATACATATAAGGACAGACTCGGAATGGAGATAAAAGTAGGCTTTGATTATACTGATGAACAAAAGACATCTCTTAGGGAAGCCAATGAATTAAGATTGAAATATGAATTGAAGAATATCGAAGAATTAAATGATATAGCCAAGGCCAAACATAAAAAGAATAAGGATGAGTCTGAGAAAAAAACTGAAGGCACAGATAATTCTTCAAGTGATGTAAAATCAAAAGAAAAAACATCAGATAAAGAAAAAAGTTTGGCAGCTTCAGATAAGAAAGGTACTACAAATAATGATAAAGAAAAGAAAAAAGGAAACTTTGAAAGACGTGGTAAAGAAAGATACAGTAAAAATCCTGAATATAAAAGGGACGAAGGTGTTATCTATGGCAGAAACTGCGAAGGTGAAGAAGTAAAAATAAGTGAAATATATGACGGAATTGGTGTTTGTTGTATCAAGGGTCAGATAATAGCACTTGAGGACCGCGAGTTAAAAAGCGGTAAATTTATAATTAACGGAACTATAACTGATTTTACTGACTCAATTACATTTAAGTTGTTTGTCTCACCTGAAGACAGAGAAGCATTGATTAAGGATGAAGTTTTAAAATTAGATAATTTTTATATTATAAAGGGAGTACCACAGTATGATACATATGCAAAAGAACTTGTGGTATCGTCTATAAGTGGAGTTAAGCCTATAAATGATTTTAGGGAAAAGCGTGTGGATTTATATCCTGAAAAAAGAGTTGAGCTTCATCTGCACACTAAGATGAGCGAGATGGATAGCGTGGTTGATATTGAAAAGGTCATAAAAAGGGCAAAGGAATGGGGGCATAAGGCTATTGCAATAACTGACCATGGTTGTGTACAAGCTTTTCCTATAGCTAATCATTGCGTTGATAAGGATGAGGACTTTAAGATTATTTATGGTGTTGAAGGATATTTTGTTGATGATTTAAAAGATCTGGTATTAAACGATAAGGGTCAGAGTATTGATTCTGAATATGTGGTATTTGATATAGAAACAACAGGTCTTAGTGCGAAACATAATAAGATAATTGAGATAGGCGCTGTCAGGATCAAAGATGGAAAAATTTGTGATACATACAATAGATTTGTGAATCCGGAGGTGGCGATACCATATAGCATAACAAAACTAACATCAATAAATGATTCTATGGTAAAGGATGCTCCTACAATAGAGACCGTTTTGCCAGAATTTCTTGACTATGTTGGAGACGCTATAATGGTAGCTCATAATGCAAGCTTTGATACCGGATTTATAAAAGAGTTTGCGAAGAGACAGGGACTTGTCTTTGATTATACTATAGTGGATACGATGACACTTGCACATGTCCTGGTACCTGAACTGGGAAAATTTACACTTGACAGACTTTGCAAGCAGTTTGGAGTTTCACTTGAAAATCATCACAGAGCCTGTGATGATGCTTATGCTACAGCAGAGATATTTGTTAAGATGCTCAAGATGGTTCACGATAAGGGTGCACATACCATAAGTGAGCTTAATATGATTGGTTCTGCATCAGCTGATAAGATAAAGAAAGCCAGAACCTATCATGGTATTATACTTGTAAAGAATGAAATCGGACGTGTAAATCTTTACAGGCTTATATCTGAGTCACATATTAATTATTTCAATAGAAGACCCAGAATGCCGAAAAGTCTTATTAATAAATATCGTGAAGGACTTATTATAGGTTCAGCCTGCGAAGCAGGTGAGCTATATCAGGCTGTCTTAAATGATGCAAATGAGGATGAGATCACAAGACTTTGTGATTTTTATGATTATTATGAAATACAGCCAACCGGCAACAATATGTTCATGATAAAAAATGACAAGATTTCAAATGTAAATTCAGCTGAGGATATAGAAAACCTTAACAGAAAGATAGTTGAACTCGGAAGACAGTTCAATAAGCCGGTTGTTGCAACCTGTGATGTACATTTTCTTGATCCGGATGATGCTATATACAGAAGTATAATACTTGCCGGTCAGGGCTTTGATGATGCAGATGACCAACCACCTCTTTATTACAGAACAACAGAAGAGATGCTTAAGGAATTTGAGTATCTTGGTAGTGATGTAGCAAAGGAAATAGTTATAACCAATACCAACAAGATAGCAGATATGATAGAAAAAATATCTCCTGTAAGACCGGATAAGTGTCCGCCTATTATTGAAAATTCTGATGAGACACTTACTAAAATCTGTTATGATAAGGCACATGAAATATATGGACCCAATCTTCCTGAACTTGTAAAAAACAGACTGGATAAGGAGCTTAATTCGATTATCACAAATGGTTTTGCTGTTATGTATATTATAGCACAAAAGCTGGTTTGGAAGTCTAATGAAGATGGATATCTTGTAGGCTCAAGAGGTTCTGTAGGTTCGTCATTTGTTGCAACTATGGCAGGAATAACAGAGGTTAATCCACTACCGGCACATTATATTTGTCCGCACTGTTATTATGTGGATTTTGATTCAGATGCGGTAAAGCAGTATGAGGGACAGTCAGGTTGCGATATGCCGGATATGAAGTGTCCAAAATGTGGAACACTTATGAAAAAAGAAGGGCATGATATACCATTTGAAACCTTCCTTGGGTTCAAAGGAGATAAGGAACCGGATATCGATCTTAATTTCTCCGGTGAATATCAGGCAAAGGCACACGCATATACTGAGGAATTATTCGGCAAAGGTAAGGCGTTTAAGGCTGGAACCATAGGCACAGTGGCAGAAAAGACCGCTTTCGGATATGTATATAAATACTTTGAGGAAAGAAATATAGAAAAAAGAAGATGTGAGATAGAAAGACTTGCAGTTGGATGCACAGATGTAAAGAGAACAACAGGTCAGCATCCGGGTGGTATGATAGTACTTCCGAAAGATGAAGAAATATACTCTTTTACACCTATTCAAAAGCCTGCAAATGATATGAACACAGATGTTATAACGACACATTTTGAGTATCATTCTATCGACCATAACCTGCTCAAACTCGATATACTCGGACATGATGATCCTACCATGATCAGAAGATTGGAGGATTTAACAGGT
The DNA here is from genome assembly GCA_017469405.1 of Lachnospiraceae bacterium. Lineage (GTDB taxonomy): Bacteria > Bacillota > Clostridia > Lachnospirales > Lachnospiraceae > Coprococcus_C. The sequence continues at coordinate 68,728 of JAFUGL010000014.1, forward strand.
GTCGATGCAAAAAAAATTGCACTTGATGACAAAGATGTAATGTCTTTATTTCATAGTACTGATGTCCTTGGTATTTCTCCGGAGGATATAGGAGGAACAAAGCTTGGAACCCTGGGTGTTCCCGAATTCGGTACAGAATTTGCCATGCAGATGCTTATAGATACACATCCTAAGGCTTTTTCTGACCTTGTACGTATAGCAGGTCTTTCACATGGTACTGATGTGTGGCTTGGAAATGCCCAGACACTTATACAAGAGGGAACCTGTGAGCTCTCATCGGCAATTTGTACCAGAGATGATATCATGGTTTATCTCATGTATAGAGGACTTGAGTCCGGACTTGCCTTTAATATTATGGAAAAGGTTAGAAAAGGAACAGTAGCAAAGGGCAAATGTAAGGAATGGCCTGAATGGAAGGAAGAGATGAAGGCACATAATGTACCCGACTGGTACATCTGGTCATGTGAGAAGATTAAATATATGTTCCCAAAGGCGCACGCTGTTGCCTACGTTATGATGGCGTGGCGAATTGCATGGTTTAAAGTTAATTATCCTTTAGAATACTACACTGCATTCTTTTCTATACGTGCTTCGGCTTTTGACTATAAAACTATGTGCCAGGGTAAGGCAACTCTCGAAGAATATATGGCTGAGCTTCAAAAGACAGAAAAAGAAAAGATGACAGCGACCGTAAAGGATACAATTAAAGACATGAAAATCGTACAGGAAATGTATGCACGAGGCATAGAATTTTTACCGATTGACCTTTATAGGGCAAAGGCTGACCGTTTCCAGATTATTGATGGAAAAATCATGCCAAGCTTTAACTCTATCGCAGGAATGGGCGATAAAGCTGCACAGCAGTTGGAGGAGGCAGCTAAGGACGGAATCTTTACCTCAAAGGAAGACATCCGTATGCGTGGAAAGGTTTCCAAAACCATACTTGATGACATGGAAAACCTTGGCATCCTAAACGGACTCCCTGAAACCAATCAGTACGATTTCTTCTCCATGCTTGGTTAAATTCCGGTTTATCGCACAAAGGTGGGTGCCGGATACTGCTCATATAACTTCACACCAATTAAGTTTTACAAACGGAAAGTATATGAATAAGGCTGATACACAACGTGCCATCGATTTGTTAAATCAATAAGCTCAAATCCTTTTTATTCGCACGAAAACGATGAACTCACTTCGTTCAGACACATCGTTTTCTGAGCGAATAAA
>JAFUGL010000015.1 GCA_017469405.1 Lachnospiraceae bacterium
CTCCAAATATAAGAAGTGAACAGGCATCAACACAAACGTGCACTCGCATTAACTGCCCGGAAATTTGTGCGGTTAGTCTTTCGACTGCTGAAAGATAATCGCCTATATCGAGCAGCGGAATAGATATCTATTCCTGCTGATGAATGCCCTGCTTCAAAAAAGCAGATTTTGCAGGGCTTATTAAGGTTACCCTTTATCCAGTAAATGATACAAAAAAGACTTAAAAAACTTATAAATTTATACTTGACATATCACCGCTGGACTTATGTTCTTCATTTTAAGTATCTTCCAAAGATTACTTTTGCAGTTTAACGGATTAAAGTGTAAAAGTCAAGTCTTTTATCATAAATTTTTTCAACTTTAATATAATATACTAATTATAGAAAAAAAAAGGTAATAAATTTATATGAAACTTATCAAAAAAAAGATATTGGTGTTATTGACTGTAATCATTATCATATTTAATAATATTGTTACATATGCCGAAGAGTATGAGGATGCAACTCAAACAGATGTATCAGAGGAAGCTTCAACAGAATTTGATGATGCGGTTGTTGAAACTAATGCGGAAACGGATGTAGTACAAGATAACCGTGACATTTTATCGCTTCAGTCAAAGTCTGCCATACTTATGGAGGCAAGCACAGGCCGTATATTATATGAGAAAAATGCTGATGAGATGTTAAGACCTGCGTCTGTAACCAAGATAATGACGCTTTTACTTATCTTTGAAGCATTAGAAGATGGAAGCATGACCCTTGATGATACTGTAACTGTTTCGGAACATGCTGCATCTATGGGTGGTTCACAGTGCTTTTTTGAAGCAGGAGAAGAGCAGACTGTAAATGATATGATTAAATGTATAGAGGTTGCATCCGGTAATGATGCTGCAGTTGCCATGGCAGAACATATAGCAGGAAGTGAAGAGGCGTTTGTTGCCATGATGAATGAAAGAGCAAAGGAGCTTGGTATGAACAATACCAATTTTGCCAATGCCTGCGGTCTTGAACATGAAGCCCATCTTACAACTGCAAGAGATATAGCTCTTATGTCGAGAGAGCTTATTACCAAGCACCCTGAGATAAGAAATTACTCAACTATATGGATGGATTCTATTGTACATAGAACAAGACGTGGTGAAAGTCAGTTTGATCTTGCCAATACCAATAAATTCCTTAATCAGTATACCGGAGCCACCGGTCTTAAAACAGGATATACCTCTCAGGCAAAGTACTGTATGTCTGCAACGGCAGAAAGAAACGGTATAGAGCTTATAGCTGTTATAATGGGTGCAGATACTAAGGAAATAAGAAACAGTGAGGCAGGAAAACTTTTGGATTACGGCTTTGCTAAGTGTAGTATATACAATGACACGGAAACTCTTCCTGCTGATATGAAGATACCTGTATTAAACGGTACCAAGGATTATGTAGCATACGAACCTATTATCAAAAATCAGTTTGTTCTTGTAGAACAAAATCCTGAAATTGTTATAAAAGAGATAGTATTATATAATAATCTTGAAGCACCTGTTTATCAGGGAGATATCATCGGAGTTGTTCAGTATTCTTATGACGGCAATGTCATACATGAAGAATATATCTACGCAGCAGAAGACGTAAAAAAATTATCTTATATGCAAAGCCTTAAGGGTTTATTTAAAAAGGCACTTATGATACAATAGCTAGCGACAAATTATTTTTTGACATGCTTATATAATTCGGAGGAAAGACTTTGAAGGTTTTATTGTACATTTTAATAATATTGATTGTCTTAATAATTGTAATTGTTTTAGAAAGTATCAGAGAACATAAAATATTTAAAGTTAAAACTTATATTATTTCAAATGATAAAGTTCCTGATTCTTTCAGAAAAAAAAGGATAGTAGTATTTTCAGATTTACATAACACTTTCTATGGTGATAAAAATGAAAAAATACTAAGTAAAATAAAAGCTCTCAAACCGGATATAATTATTTTAGCAGGTGATATGCCTGTTGCTAATTCAGAAAACAGAGAAAATAATTTAAAAACAGCCGGTTTTATTGCAAAGCTTCTGGATATAGCTGATATATATTACGGAGTTGGAAATCATGAAAAAAGGATGGCTAAACTAGAGCATTTAAAAGCAGACTGGGAAAAATATATCGGTATAATATCCAATTATAATGGAAAACATAAATTATATTATCTTGATAATAAAAAAATTTCTCTTAATTATGATGAAAGCAGAATAAATATTTATGGACTTGATTTAGAACTTTCGTATTATCAGAGATTTTCAAAAAAAACATTATCTCCTGAGGAAATATCAGGAAATCTGGGGATTCCTAATCCCGATGAATTTAATATATTGATTGCACATAATCCTGAATATTTTAAGAGCTATATTGAGTGGGGAGCAGATTTAATACTTTCAGGTCATGTTCATGGAGGGATGGTGAGACTGCCGATAATTGGTGGAGTTATCTCACCAAAACCTGAATTATTTCCACATTTTGATTATGGTCAATATAAAAAAGATAATTCAATCATGATTTTATCAAATGGATTGGGATCACATTCTATAAAATTAAGAATAAATAATATACCGGAGATTTTACTTATTGAATTTGATTGATAATCATAATGATTATTTGACAATTATATGGAAATAACGTTTTAACACAACATAATGTATGTTATAGGATAAAAATATACAATAAAATGTGCTTTAATATGCATTTTTGTATTGAAAAATATCTTTGTTTAATATATTATTAATCACGTCGACTAGTAATTTTATCTTTTGAAGAATAATATGGAAAGGATAAATGTAAGTTTTTCTTACATATAATAAGGTTATGGATAATCTTACAAAAGAAAATATTAATCCTGAAGATGAATTAAATAATAAAGTTAGTGATAATAATTCTGACGATGATTCTAAGGATAAAGCGTTAAAAGAAAAGGTAATGACTGAAATAATAGATGAAATTAATGAAAAAAAATCACAGAATGAGGAAGAAGCATTAGAAAATGTTGATTCTTCAAAAAATGAATCTGAAGTAAACGAAGATTCTTCAAAAAATGAATCTATAGAAGAGGTAAATGAAGATTCTTCTTCCGAAACAGAAACTATCTCATTGATTCCTTTTGTTGATCCAAGTGTTGAAGCATATAAAAACAAGAAAAAAAGGCATAAGAAAGCAGGAATAATTGCTCTTTTTGCAATTGTTTTGGTTTATTGTGCCGGTGTAATTTATTGTTCAAATTTCTTTATCGGTAAAACAAATCTCAATGGACATGATATTTCATATAAAAGTGTAAAAAATGTTGATGAACTTATACAGGCTGAAGCAGATGCTTATACACTTACAGCTGATTTTAGGGATGGAAGCGTTACACTTAAGCCCGCTGATATAGGAGCAAATGCCAAACTTACTAAAAGTATCAAAGATATAAAAAGTAAGCAGAATCCTTTTCTGTGGTTTGTTTATTTTTTTGAAGACAGTAACTATCAGGTTGGATATGAACTTGTATATGATGAAAAAGCATTGGATAGTTATTTGGATAACCTCAAATATCTTGACAGGTCCAATATGGTTGAACCCCAAAATGCTTATGTCAGACTTGAGGATGGAGAAGCTAAACTTATTGATGAGACCGAAGGTACAGTTCTTGACCAAGAGCGTGTAAAAGCTGCCTTTAAAGAAGCAATTGATGATTATTCACAAAATGTTGATATAGATAAAGAAGGTTGTTATGAGATTGCCAACATAACATCAGATTCAGAGCCTATAAGACAAACCTTAAAAAGAGCAGAGGATTTTTTAGATATAAAGGCCCAGTATGATTTTGGCGGGTATATCTATCAGATTCCTAAGGATGAGCTTACAAAAATGGCATATATTGACAGCACCGGAAATGTTAAAATTAGTGAAACAAATGTAAAGCTTTATGCAGAAAAATTTGCTGAAGAATTTACGACCTATCATAAGGATAGAGAATTTTACACACATGACAATAAACATATCCTTATCAGCGGCGGATATTATGGTTGGCAGATTGATGCTGAAGCAGAGGGTGACGAACTGTATGAAGAAATTTTAAAACAAAGAGATTTTGTGAAAGCACCTGCTTGTATAGTTGAAGGATATACATTATCAGATATAAATGATATCGGTGACAATTATGTTGAAATTGATTTGACAGACCAGCATGTCTATATTATCAGAGATGGCAAGGTTGTATATGATTCACTTTGTGTATCAGGTAATGAAAGCAGGGGTATGGGAACTCCGGGTGGAGTTTATCCTATAACATATACTCAGAGAAATGCTACTCTAAGAGGTCCGGGATATGCTACACCTGTTGCATATTGGATGCCTTTTAATGGAGGTATAGGTATGCATGATGCTACATGGAAATCAAAATTTGGTGAAGATTATTATAAATATGATGGTTCTCACGGATGTATAAATCTTCCGTTGGATGCAGCCGGAGAAATATTTGAATTGGTTGAAAAGGGTATGCCGGTTGTATGTTATTGGGAAGATGAGATTACTTATCTTAATTAGATAAAATAAGATTTATTTGGTTTTTTATTAAAAAAAGCGTTACTTTATATTACATTTTCTTTTATTATTTGATGTGAGGTATCTAAAATTGACAAATCATGAAAAAGAATTATATGATGCATATGAGTTTATAATTTCAAAAATTGACACTAAACCGGAGATAGCTCTTGTGTTAGGCTCAGGACTTGGAGATTTTGCTGATCATATAGAGGATAAAACAATTATAGATTATAAGGATATACCCGGATTCCCGGTATCTACGGTATCCGGACATGAGGGTAAATATATAATCGGAAGACTTTATGATAAGCAGATAATCGCTATGAAAGGCAGAGTTCATTTTTATGAAGGTTATCCTATCGAAAAGGTAGTTATGCCTATAAGACTTATGAAGCTTGCAGGTGCCGAAACACTGATTGTTACAAATGCTGCTGGCGGAATAAACAAAAGCTTTAATCCGGGAACACTCATGGCTATTACCGATCACATAACTTCTTTTGTACGTTCACCGCTTATTGGCAAAAATATAGATTCGCTTGGCGTCAGATTTCCTGACATGTCAAATGTATATGATGAGGATTTGGTAAATCTTATACATGAGGTTTCATCTGATCTTAATATAGAAGTTAAGGACGGCGTTTATCTTCAAACCACAGGTCCAAATTATGAAACACCGGCAGAGATAAAAATGTTTGGTCTTTTAGGTGCTGATGCGGTCGGCATGAGTACCGCCTGTGAGGCGATGGCTGCAAAACATATGAATATGCGCGTAGCAGGCATATCATGTATAACCAATATGGCTGCAGGTCTTAGTGATACTAAATTAAGCCATGAAGAGGTTAAGAAAACAGCTGATATGATTTCTGATAAATTTACAAAGCTTGTTAAGGAGTTTATAAGAAGAATATAATGAAAAGAGAATTATTTAAAAAATTAGTTGAACAAAGAATAGTGATTTTGGATGGTGCTACAGGTACAAATTTGTTTGAGAAGGGTATGCCTATGGGTGTATGCCCGGAGCAGTGGATGTTAGAAAATCCTAAGCATCTTCTGGAACTTCAAAGAAGCTATATAAAAGCAGGAAGCAATATACTCCTTGCACCTACATTTACAGGAAATAGAATAAAGCTTGCCGAATACGGTCTTGCAGAAAGGATTGTTGAAATCAATACCGAACTCGTAAAACTATCTAAAAAAGCTATAAGTCTTGAAGGTATGAGAGGATATGTTGCCGGAGATTTAACAATGACCGGTAAACAGCTTATGCCTATCGGTGATATGGAATTTGAGGAGCTTGTAGACGTATATAAGGAGCAGGCTGAAATTTTATATAATGCCGGTGTAGATTTGTTTATAGTCGAAACCATGATGAGTTTAGCCGAATCAAGAGCAGCTGTTATAGCGATAAAAGAGGTTTGTGACCTTCCTGTTATGGTTAGTTTAAGTTTTAATGAAGATGGCAAAACCCTTTATGGAGCAACTCCTGAAGCTGCTGTTGTTGTGCTTCAATCACTCGGTGTTGATGCAGTCGGTATCAATTGTTCTACAGGTCCTAAAGAAATGGTTCCTTTTATCAAGCGTATGTTAAGATATGCCAAGGTTCCGGTTTTTGCAAAGCCTAATAACGGATTACCGGAGTTTATCGACGGAAAAACAAAGTATCCTATGACTCCTGATGAATTTGCCGGATATGGCAGAGAGCTTGTTGAAGCCGGCGTAAGACTTGTAGGCGGCTGTTGCGGTTCAACACCTAAACATATTGAGGCTTTAAGCAGATCAGTTAAGCATATAGACGTTTGCCTTACTGAAGAGGATGTATGCAAAGCTAAAGGTATTCTTTCCAGTGAAAGTAAAATCTGTGAGCTTGATATAGACGGAAGATTTCTTGTTATAGGCGAAAGAATTAATCCGACCGGCAAGAAAAAACTTCAGGAAGAATTAAGAGCAGGCAAGCTTGACCTGGTTTCAGAAATGGCTGAAAGCCAGACAGAGCACGGAGCAGATATTCTTGATATAAATATGGGTACAAACGGAATAGATGAGCTTTCCATGATGAAAAAAGCTATATATTCTGTAATCAGTGTGACCGATTTACCGCTTTGTATAGATTCAAGTCATATAGATGTCATTGAGGCCGCTCTTAGGATATATCCGGGACGTGCGCTTATAAATTCTATCTCATATGAAGAAAAAAAATGCAGACCTCTTATGCGAATTGCTAAAAAATACGGAGCGATGTGTATATTGCTCCCTCTTTCCGATAAAGGACTTCCTGAAAGTCTGGAAGAAAAAAAGGATATAATAAGAAAGCTTTTGGCAGTGGCTGATGAAGAGGGTGTACCAAGAGATAATCTGGTTATAGACGGACTTGTTTCGACTGTAGGTGCCAATAAGATGGCTGCTGTTGAAACACTTGAAACTATAGCATTTTGTAAAAATGAACTAGGAATTCCAACAGTTTGCGGACTTTCCAATATTTCTTTCGGACTTCCGGAGCGTATCAATATCAATACTGCATTTCTTACAATGGCGATAGATAAAGGGCTTACTATGGCTATATGTAATCCTGAACAGTCCCAGCTTATGAATGCAGCATTGGCATCTGATTTACTTAAGGCAAAGGAAAGCTCAGATAACAGATATGTTGAAAATGTTGTTGCAGTAACAAATGTTGCGGCTGATACCGATAAAAAAAAATCCGGTCAGCTTGAGGGAAGCAAGATATATATAGACGTCGTTAAGGGCAATAAAGAGTCTATCATAGATGATGTTAAGGCTGATATATCTGCCGGGCGCGCGCCCAAAGATATAATAGACAATGATTTGATTCCTGCTGTTAATAAGGTTGGAGAATTGTTCGAAAAGAAGAAATATTTCCTCCCTCAGCTCATAGCAGGTGCAACAGCGATGGATATAGCTATCAACTATATAACGCCTCTTTTAGGTGAAAATAAAGGTCCAAGCAAGGAAACAATAATCATGGCGACTGTTGAGGGTGATATCCATGATATAGGCAAAAATCTTGTTTGCCTTATGCTTAGAAACTATGGCTATAATGTTATAGACCTTGGTAAGGATGTCCCTCTTGAAACAATAATTAATTCAGCAAAAGAAAATAGTGCATCGGTTATCGGTTTATCAGCACTCATGACCACAACAATGATGAAGATGAAGGATGTTGTGGATTATGTAAAAAATAATAAGCTTAAATATAAGGTTATAATCGGTGGAGCTGTTGTCAGTCAGAATTTTGCTGATGAGATAGGCGCTGACGGATATTCCAAGGATGCAAATGAAGCTGTAAAGTTAGTAGAGAAACTATTGACAGACAAGGCTTAAATGGTTAAAATAATCTTTATGGATAAAGGAATAAATTTTATTTATTAGTTGAAAGGTGGATTTGTAACATGAAAAAAATGGTATTATCTTTATTAGTTGATAACACCTCCGGAGTACTTAGCAGGGTTGCCGGATTATTTAGTAGAAGAGGATATAATATTGACAGCTTATCTGTAGGTGTAACAGAAGATCCTCAGTTTTCAAGAATGACAGTTGCTGTTAGCGGTGATGACAGAATTCTTAACCAGATTGAAAAGCAGCTCCTTAAACTTGAAGATGTCAAATCCATTACACAGCTTAGAGATGGCGAATCTGTTTGCAGAGAGCTTCTTTTAGCAAAGATTAATGTTAACTCAGAACAGAGATTGCAGATTATTTCTCTGGCTGATGTATTTAGAGCCAAGGTTGTTGATGTTTCGGTTGATTCAGTTATGGTTGAAATGACAGGTAATGCAAGCAAGATAGAAGCATTTATAACTTTACTTGATGGCTTTGAAATCGGAGAGATGGTAAGAACAGGTCTCACAGGTCTTACAAGAGGTAACAATTAATTATGGTCATTACTTACTTTTCAAAGTAATAACATATATATTTTTTATTTATTAAGGAGGAAATTATAAAATGGCAGCAAGAATTTTTTATCAGGAGGATTGTAATTTATCATTACTCGATGGTAAGACAATTGCAATCATTGGTTACGGCAGCCAGGGACATGCTCATGCATTAAACCTTAAGGAGTCAGGCTGTAATGTCATTATTGGTCTTTATGAAGGAAGTAAATCATGGGCTAAAGCAGAGGCTCAGGGATTTAAGGTATATACAGCAGCTGAAGCTGCAAAGCAGGCTGATATCATTATGATTCTTATCAATGATGAGCTTCAGGCAAAGCTTTACAAAGAGGATATCGAGCCAAACCTTGAAGCAGGTAACATGCTTATGTTTGCACACGGCTTCAATATTCACTTTAATCAGATTGTTCCACCTAAGGATGTAGATGTTACAATGATCGCTCCTAAGGCACCTGGACATACTGTTCGTTCAGAGTATCAGGAAGGTAAGGGTACTCCTTGTCTTGTAGCTGTATATCAGGATGCAACAGGTAAGGCTCTTGACCTTGCACTTGCATATGGTCTTGGTATCGGTGGAGCAAGAGCAGGTGTTCTTGAGACTACTTTCAGAACTGAAACTGAGACTGACCTCTTTGGTGAGCAGGCAGTTCTTTGTGGTGGTGTATGTGCTCTTATGCAGGCTGGTTTTGAGACTCTTTGCGAGGCAGGTTACGATCCAAGAAATGCATACTTTGAGTGTGTACATGAGATGAAGCTTATTGTAGACCTTATCTACCAGTCAGGTTTTGCAGGTATGAGATATTCTATTTCTAATACTGCTGAGTATGGTGATTATATAACCGGACCAAAGATCATCACTGAAGAAACTAAGAAGACTATGAAGAAGATTCTTAAGGACATTCAGGATGGTACATTTGCTAAGGACTTCTTACTTGATATGTCTTCTGCAGGAGGACAGGCTCACTTTAAGGCTTTAAGAAAGCTTGCATCTGAGCATCCTGTTGAGAAGGTTGGCGAGGAAGTACGTAAGTTATACAGCTGGAATGATGAAGCAGGAAAGCTTATAAATAACTAATATATTTGACAGGTGTGGCAGGGGACAGGCACCTTGTCACATTACATGAGTATATCGGACTTTATGAAAAATGTGCAAAGCATGGCGTTAAGTAGCACGTGCCATGCGTGCACATTTTTTCATACAGTAGATATATATTCAATATATGTGACAAGGTGCCTGTCTTACAAACACACATAATTAAGGAGAAATCATATGACTTGTTTGGAAGCACAATCGAATATTATGGCTTTTATTGATGGCAAGCTTTCAGATGATGAAGTTGTTGATTTTGTCCGTCATATGCAAAGCTGTAAGAATTGTTCTGAGGAACTGGAGATATACTATACCTTAATAGTTGGTATGAGAAAACTGGATAATAATGAAGATTTACCTCAGAATTTCAAATTATTGTTAAATGAAGATTTGGATAATGCCAAAAATAAGATTCAAAAAGCAAAAAGGTTTAAGATATCAACTTTTGGAGTTTTTTTCATAGCATTTGTTTTTGTTTTATTTTTGTTTTATGGAAGGATTTTGCAGAAAGTTCACACTATAGAACAGATAACTATAAAAGAACGTCAGGGTGATTATTATTTTTTAAATTCGTTTAGGGATTATATTACTTTTGAAGATGAAGATATAATTGTTTATCATAAAGAAAAATACACATATAAAGAAAAAAATATATACGAAAAAATAAAAGGTTATAATATTACTCATCATTATGATCCTTTTGAGGAAGAGGAGGATTTAATTCAATGAATAAGCTTTTATTAATAGATGGAAACAGTATTCTTAACAGAGCTTTTTACGGACTTCCTGATCTGACAACAAGTGATGGAAGACATACAAATGCTGTGCTTGGATTTTTAAATATAATATTAAAGGTAATTGATGAAGAACAAGCTTCACATGTTTGTGTTGCTTTTGATTTAAAAGAGCCTACATTTAGACACAAGATGTTTAGTGAATATAAAGGCACAAGACATCCGATGCCGGATGAACTCAGGGAGCAGGTTCCGCTTATCAAGGAAGTTTTGAAAAGTATGAATATCTTCACTATATCTAAAGCAGGATATGAAGCTGATGATATCTTAGGAACTCTTTCAAGAGTGGGTGAGAAGAACGGATATGATGTGACGGTTTTATCAGGAGACAGAGATTTACTACAGCTTGCTACTGATAAAATCTTAATAAAAATCCCAAAGACAAAAGCAGGAAAAACAGAAATCTATAATTATTATGATAAAGATGTAATTAATGAATACGGAGTTACACCTCTTATTTTTATCGATATGAAAGGTCTTATGGGTGATGCATCTGACAATATTCCGGGTGTTCCCGGAGTTGGTCCTAAGTCTGCCGGTAAGCTTCTTTTGGATTATGGCTCCATGGATGGAATATATGAACATATCGATGAAATCAAAAAAAGCAAAATGAAGGATAATTTGGTTGAGTTTAAAGATCAGGCATATATGTCCAAAGAACTTGCAACAATCAAACTTGATTGTGAACTTGATGCTAAGCTTGAAGATATGCTTTATAAGGATGCTTTTAATGATGAATCATATAAATTATTTAGTGATTTGGAATTCAAGAGCCTTTTATCAAGATTTGACGAATCTAATAAGAAAGCAGAAGAATTTAATTTTGAGATTATTTATATATCTGAGAAGAATGAATTAAAAAAATTATTTGACAAAGAGTTTAATTCTTTTGGTTTTGCATATATTGATAATGGCTCTGATCTTATTGGCGCAAGCTTAACATTTGAAGATAAAAACACATATATCATCAGATTAAATGGCGAGATTGATTCAGAACTTATAAATTCTTATATTATTGATTGTCTTAAGAGCAATAAAAGAATATGTTCACTAAACATAAAGGAAGAACTAAAGTTTATCAATCTTAATTCTTCATTTGACATATTTGACTGTGGGATTGGAGCTTATTTAATTAATCCTTTAAAGGATGAATATGCACATGATGATATAGCAAAAGAGTATCTTGGACTTACTATTTTAACTAAAAAAGAGTTGATAGGAAAAAATGAAATTAATATCTTTACAATAGAAGATGAAAATATATCAAAATATATAGCATATCAGTCTATGATACCATTTCTTGCAACAGATAATATAATTAATAAACTTAAAGCTATGGATATGTTTGAACTTTATACAGATATTGAACTTCCATGCACTTTTGCATTATATGAAATGGAAAAAAACGGTATAAAAGTCGATGGAAAAGCCTTGCATGAATTTGGTATTAAATTAAGAGAAAATATTGATATTTTAACTAAAGAAATATATGAACTCGCCGGAAAAGAATTTAATATTAATTCAACCAAACAGTTGGGTGAGATTCTTTTTGAGGATTTGGGATTGAAGTCAGGTAAGAAAACCAAGACAGGATATTCTACAAGTGTTGAAGTACTTGAAAAAATCAAGGGTGAGCATGAAATTATTCCTAAAATTCTTGACTACAGACAGCTTACTAAGTTGAATTCCACTTATGTTGAAGGCTTAGAAGTATTTATAAGACCTGATGGCAGAATTCACGGAAAATTTAATCAGACAGTAACTGCAACAGGAAGAATCAGTTCCACAGAGCCAAATCTTCAAAATATACCTACGAGACTTCCGCTTGGCAGGGAGATCAGGAAGGTTTTTATTCCTGAGGATGGTTATGTTTTTTTAGATGCAGATTATTCTCAGATAGAATTAAGAGTACTGGCACATCTTTCAAATGACGATGCGCTAATATCCGCATATAAAAAAGGTTCGGATATTCATACAATTACAGCATCAGAGGTATTTGATGTACCTATTGATAAAGTTGACAGTCTTATGAGACGAAAAGCTAAAGCTGTAAATTTTGGCATAGTTTATGGAATCAGTTCATTTGGTCTTGGACAGGACCTTGATATATCAAGAAAAGAAGCAGAAGGATATATCAATAAATACTTTGATACCTATAAAAATGTAAAAAATTATCTTGATGATGTTGTAAAAAGCGCAAAAAACAAAGGCTATTCTATTACAATGTTTAAAAGAAGAAGACCGATTCCGGAACTTAAATCTTCAAATTTTATGACCAGAAGCTTTGGAGAACGCTGCGCTATGAATTCACCAATTCAGGGTACAGCTGCAGATATTATAAAAATAGCGATGATTAATGTTGATAAGGAATTAAAGAAAAGAAATCTTAAATCAAGACTAATACTTCAGGTGCATGATGAGCTCTTAATAGAAACAAAAAGAGAAGAACTTGAAGAAGTCAGGGATATTTTAAAGGAAAATATGATGAAAGCGGCTGATTTAAGTGTTCCGCTTATAGTCGATATGCATGATGGCGAAAGTTGGTTTGATGCAAAATAGTTAATGATTAACAAATGTATTAGCATGTATTAACTAAGTAGATTTTAAGATAAATCAAGGGATAAACATGAAAATATTAGGTATAACCGGAGGTGTAGGCTCCGGCAAAAGCAGAATATTATATGATTTGAAAAAAGATTATAATGCTTATGTTATAGAAGCGGATATTCTTGCTCATGAGCTTATGGAACCGGGAAAAACAATATATAATAAAATAATTGATGAATTTGGAAATGATATTCTTTCTGAAGAAACGCCTTATCCTATAGACAGAAAAAGATTGGCTGAAATTGTTTTTAATGATTCCGAAAGTCTCAAAAAACTTAATAAAATTATACATCCGCTTGTTAAAGATGAAATATTACGTCAAATATCCGAAAAAGAAGCTGAAGGAAAAACTTCTCTTTTTGTAATCGAAGCTGCACTTTTAATAGAGGACGGATATAAAGAGATTTGTGATGAAATCTGGTATATATGGGTTTCCAGAGAAGAAAGGATAAGAAGACTTAAAAAACAAAGAGGCTATACAAAGGAGAAATGCATCTCTATATTTGAAAGTCAAAAGCCGGATGAATACTATAAAAAATATGCAAATTTCACCATAAATAATGAAAAAAGTTACGAAAATTCATCAAAACAACTAAAAGCAAGGTTGAATATATTTTTGACAAATGATATAATAAAAAAATAATCGTAACAGGAGGAAAATCATGGCTGCAATTACAAAATATCCGGAACCACTTATATTTGGCTTAGATATAGGCACAAGAAGTATTGTTGGTACCGTAGGCTATAAAGAAGCAGAGAAATTTAATGTTGTGGCTATGGCTGTTAAGTTCCATGATTCCAGATCAATGATAGATGGTCAGATTCATGATATCAATAAGGTTAGTGAAGATATTATCTATGTAAAAAATGAGCTTGAAAAACAGCTTGGTGGAAGAAAGCTTAAGGATGTATGTATAGCAGCTGCAGGCCGAGTTCTTAAGACTGCTGTAGGTCATGGGGATTATGAGTTTGATGAAAATACTGAGATAACTCAGGAATATATTCATTCTATTGATTTGATTGGTGTTGAAAAGGCACACGATATAGTGCTTGAAGAACTTCATGAAAATAGTGAAAAGACTAAGTACTATTGTGTTGGTTATACAGCGATAAAATATTATTTAAATGATTATGAGATTCTTAATTTGGAGGGACACAGAGGTGTCAAGATCGGTGCGGACATTCTTGCTACGTTTCTTCCGGAAGAAGTTGTTAGCAGTTTATATACAGCTGTTGAAAAGGCAGGTCTATATGTTTCCAATCTTACATTGGAGCCTATTGCCGCTATAAATGTAGCTATTCCTGAAAATTTCAGATTACTTAATATCGCACTTTTGGATGTTGGCGCGGGAACATCTGATATATGTATTACAAGAGATGGAAGTATAATAGGATATGGAATGATTCCATCAGCAGGAGATGAGCTGACTGAAACCCTTATAAAAAAATATCTTATTGATTTTGATACAGCTGAAATGTTAAAAATGGTAAGTCCTAAGAAAAAGACTGTTACTTATAAAGATATTATGGGTATACCACATAAGATTACTCCTGATGAGATATTTAAAACACTTGCTTCAGTTAAAGATGAAATTACCAAAAAAATTGCAGATAAAATAATAGAGCTTAACGGTGGTATGCCGGTAAGCGCTGTTTTCGTTGTTGGAGGAGGCGGAAAACTGGAAGGTTTTACTGAGGTCCTCGCTAAGATGCTCAAAATACCTGAGGAAAGAGTAGCACTTAGAGGTCAGGAAGTTATGCACAATATAAATTTCCTTGTTGAGAATATTAAAAAGGATCCTTTATATGTCACTCCGATAGGTATATGTCTTAATTATTTTGATCAGAAAAATAATTTTATTTTTGTTACTGTAAATGGTGACAGAGTGAAATTGTATAACAATGACAAACTTACAATTTTTGATGCGGCAGTCCAGTATGGTCTCCCAAATGAACATATTTTCCCTAAAAGAGGTGCTGATTTAACATTTAAGATTAATGGCAAAAACAGAATAGTTCGAGGGTTTAATGGTGAGGCTGCTGTTATCAAGAGAAATGATAATATTGTTGGAATGAACGCTCTTATAGAGGCAAATGATAAGATAGATATCGTTAAGTCAACTGCAGGTGAAAAAGCATCGGCATTGCTGGGTTCACTTCCGGAATATGATGGTACACTTGATTTTATTGTAAATGATACTAAAATTACCTGTCCTAAATTTGCAGTCGTAAACGGAGTTCCGGAGACTGAATCTTATGAAATTAAAGAAGGCGATGATATTGAAATGCAGAATTATTATCTTCTTGATCAGTTGCTGACATATATGGATGTTAAGCCTGAGGGTAAAATATTTGTCAATAATAAAGAAGCATCACCGGATGATAAGATTTATGAGAATTTTGTTGTTTCATGGAGTGATGAGGTAAAATTTGATGATTTGCCTGAAGCTACTGAGGCAGATAAAGAAAATATTAAAGAAAAATTTAAGGAAAAGGAAAAGCTTTCCGATAAAGAAAATCAGGATAATAATGAATCAAAAGCAAATGATGATAAAGAAATATCTATGCATGTTATCATCAATAATAAGCCTTATACCTTAACAGGTAAAAATGAATACAGATTTGTTGATGCAATGGATGCATGTGAATTTGATATGTCTTCTATGAAGGGGAGTCGTCTTGAAACCATGGTTGACGGATCGCATGCTGAGTTTATTGATTTAATTCATGAAGGTGCTAATATTGAAATTTATTGGGAGAAATAGTTCTTATGGGAAAGGCAAAAAAAGAGTTGAGCGTTGAATCCGGTATTACAGACGGATCGGCTAATTCATTTGACAGAATGAATGATTCAATTAAATATAATCCTTTGTTTCATAGAATACTTTATTTGGCTAATGTTGTAACAGCTCTGATGGTTTATCTCGCAAAGCTTACAAACAGCAGCAAGGATCCAAAGTTAAATGCTATGCATATTTTTATAATCCTTATAGTGTTCTTTGTGATTGATTTTTTGATGTACAGAGTTGATTATTTTACATCCAAAAATGTATTTCTTGTATTTAGAGCTATAGAAATAATCGTATATGAAGCAATAGTGGCACTTATTCCTAATCTTATGATAGTATTTGCGACTCTTTGCGTTTTGGTAACGATTTTTTCTATTGAGTATATGCTTTATAATACTCATTTTACCAAAGATTATATTTTTAACAGAAGGTTTTTTATCATCATTGTTTATGTTGCATCAGCTGTTTTAGGCATGAAGTTTAGAACGGAAACCGAAACGATTTGTTTTATATTTACACAGATAGGTATGATTTTTGCATCATTTACGATAGTTGATATGATTATATCAATTAATGAAAAAAATGAACGCAAGATATTTAAGCTCACATTGGAAGTTTCTGATATTCAGGATACAAATGAAAAGCTTATAGAATACCAGAAGAAAATCGAATCAACAAATGAGCAGATTAATTACCAGCGTATAGAGATGCAAAGAACTAATAAAGAACTTGCTCAGGTTAATAAAGAAACAGAGGCTCAGACCAAGGTTATGAGCTTTATGGCTTCTACATTTGATATTGCTAAGTGTATTGATGTTCTTACAGACTCTATAATGGATACTAAGCTGCCCAAATTATGTGCTATATATACTGAACCTGATGAATATATTAATGCTCATGGTAATTTTACCGTTAAAACTAATTATACATCTGTTGAAAGAAGATTACGCAAAGATATCGAACAGATATATACAGATTTTAAATCAAGCACACATAAGTCAAAGATTTATTCTGAAACAGAGCTTGTTCAATTTAAGTTTATAGGTGATGCTAATATTAATTCAGTTGCAATACTTCCTCTGGCAGAAGGACAGAAAATCTACGGAATAATGATAATCGCATCTGATAATGCTGAATTCTTTGACAAAGGACTTAATTACTATGAGGCAAGTGTTGCAGAATTTAATATATCTGTTAAGAATTCAAAGCTTTATCTTATGATGCAGGATATGGCTCATAAAGACGGACTTACCGGAATAAATAACAGAATGTACTTTATGCAGCTTTTTGATGCAGCAGTTAAAAAAGCGAAGAGGACAAAGAGTAGTCTTTCTGTTGCTCTTTATGATATAGACAAATTTAAATCTGTAAATGATACCTATGGACATTTGGCCGGAGATGCTGTTATAAAAACCGTTGCATCAATAGGCAATAAATACGCTGAGGAAAATGGTGGTTTTGTAGGAAGATATGGCGGAGAAGAATTTCTTATAGTATTACCTGATAAGTCTGAAAAGGAAGCCCTTCCTATACTTGAGACTATGCATGAGGAGATTA
This sequence comes from Lachnospiraceae bacterium, assembly GCA_017469405.1. Taxonomy (GTDB): domain Bacteria; phylum Bacillota; class Clostridia; order Lachnospirales; family Lachnospiraceae; genus Coprococcus_C. Next base: position 17,304 of record JAFUGL010000015.1, read on the forward strand.
AAAACACTATTGTCAAGCATGAGCAAGACAATATAAAAGTCAATGTATGTATTGGTCTTACTTCATATCCTAATATATGCGATGAGCCTAATATGCTTATTAATAGAGCTGATATGGCTATGTATTACGGTAAAGAGCATGGAAGAGGCCGTCTTGTCATAGATGATACAGAATTAATTAAAGAATAATTAACTATATAATAATGGATGTTAAAGGAGAAGAAACGTGGGATTTATTGATAGCATTAAACAACGCGCAAAAGCTGACAAAAAAACAATAGTTCTGCCGGAGACTGCTGATATGAGAACCTTACAAGCTGCACATAAGGTTTTGGAAGAGGATATTGCAAATATTATTTTAATTGGCGATAAAACGGATATTAATAAAAGAGCAGTAGAGAATGGTCTTGATTTATCAAAAGCCGGTTTCGTTGATCCGTATGATTGCCCAAAACTTAATGATTATGTGGCATTATTGGTTGAAATCAGAAAGAAAAAAGGAATTACTCCTGAAGAGGCAAAAGAACTATTACTAACAAATCTTTTATATTTTGGCTGCATAATGGTTAAGGCCGGTGATGCAGACGGTATGGTTGCAGGTGCTGTAAATTCTTCTGCAAATGTTTTACGTGCTGCATTACAAATACTAAAGACTGCTCCTGATACAAAGCTTGTTTCTGCATTTTTCCTTGTTGTTGTTCCAAATTGCGATATGGGTGCAAACGGAACCTTCGTATTTTCAGATGCAGGACTCAATCAGTTCCCAAATGCAGAGGAACTTGCTGCTATAGCTGAAAGTTCAGCCAAATCATTTAGACTTCTTGTTGACGAGGAGCCGATTGTTGCCATGCTTTCACATTCAACAAAGGGAAGCGCAAAGCATCCATATGTTGACAAAGTTATAGAAGCCACAAAGATTGTTAACAGAGAATGTCCTGATTTAAAATGTGACGGCGAGCTTCAATCAGATGCCGCTATAGTTCCTGAGGTTGCTGCTTCAAAGGCACCGGGAAGTACTGTTGCCGGTAAGGCAAATGTTCTTATATTCCCTGATCTGGATGCAGGAAACATAGGCTATAAGCTTGTGCAAAGATTGGCAAAGGCTGATGCTTATGGCCCAATCACACAAGGCATAGCTAAACCTGTAAATGACCTTTCAAGAGGTTGTTCTGCTGATGATATAGTTGGCGTAGTTGCCATAACGGCTGTGCAGGCACAGGCTTTAATCGAATAATATAAAAAATATTAATTAATAAAAATATACATATAAGCTTTAATTATTAGATAATATGATAAGTTTATTTTAAGTGCAAAATTAAAATGAGGAGACAGAATAATGAAGGTTTTAGTTATCAACTGCGGAAGCTCATCATTAAAGTATCAGTTAATTGATTCGGATACAGAAAAGATGCTTGCAAAAGGAAATTGTGAAAGAATTAAGATAGATGGTTCTTTTATAACCCATCAGATCACAGGCAAAGAAAAGAAGGTATTTGAAGCACCTATGCCCGATCATAGTGCAGCTGTAAAGCTTGTTATAGAAAAGCTTACCGATAAAGAATTTGGTGCAATTTCTGATTTATCGGAAATCGGTGCTATAGGTCATCGTGTAGTGCATGGTGGAGAAAAATTTGCAGGTTCAGCAGTTATAGATGATGAAGTTATTAAGGCAATAGAAGAGTGTTCAGAGCTTGCGCCTTTACATAATCCTGCAAATCTTATAGGTATAAGAGCCTGCAAAGAACTTATGCCTGATGTACCACAGGTCGCTGTATTTGATACTGCATTTCATCAGACAATGCCTGATTATGCATATATCTATGGTATCCCATATGAGTATTATGAAAAGTATAAAATAAGAAGATACGGTTTCCATGGCACAAGTCACAGCTTTGTTTCAAAGAGAACTGCAGAGCTTCTTGGTAAGGATATTAAGGAAACTAAAATCATCGTATGTCATCTCGGCGGTGGAGCAAGTATATGTGCCGTAGAAGGTGGTAAGTCAGTTGATACAACCATGGGCTTTACACCACTTGAGGGTATAACTATGGGAACCAGAAGCGGTAATATTGATCCCGCAATTATTGAGTTTATTGCAAATAAAGAGAATAAGACTGTATCTGAGGTTATGAATATTCTTAATAAAGACTCCGGAGTTTACGGAATATCCGGTAAATCAAGTGATTTCAGAGACTTGGATGAAGGAATTCATGCCAGAGATAAAAGATGTGAGATAGCAATGAATGTATTTTGTTATCAGGCAGCTAAATTCATAGGTGGATATGTCGCAGCTATGAACGGAGTAGATGCAATTGTATTTACTGCAGGTGTCGGAGAAAACAATAAAACAGCCAGAACAAGAATTTGTGAAAGACTTACTTACCTTGGAATTAAGCTTGATGATGCTTCTAACAGCCTCCGTGGTGAAGAGGTTCGTATCTCAACAGAAGACTCAAAAGTTCCGGTCTTTGTTGTTCCGACAAATGAAGAGCTTGCTATCGCAAGAGAAACTGTAGCTTTAATATAGAATTTCAGTTTATCGGAAAAAATTGGCAAAAAAATAAAATTTTTGTTGACATTAATATACAAAGTTTGTATAATAGCCTAAGTGTGATTTTTAAAGGGAGGTGTAAGACCGTGGGAGCTATATGTCCTAAGAATAGAACTTCAAAAGCAAGAAGAGACAAGCGTAGAGCTAACTGGAAGATGAGTGTTCCTGGATTAGTTAAGTGCAGCAAGTGTGGAGAGCTTATGATGCCACATAGAGTTTGCAAGGCTTGTGGTTCATATAATAAAAAGGAAATCGTTAAGGTTGGTTAATCTTTTATTAGATTAATTTAAAGAGAGATATGAAAAGAAAAAGAGGCATTTGATTAAATATATTAGTCAATGTCTCTTTTTTTACTTTATTTTTCAAGTTTTATCTATTATAATATTAAATAACAATTTAGTTTTTATATATTAAATGATTATATAGGGAGGATGTAAAATGAGTTCACCGAAGAGAAAGTCTTTAAAGAAAGTTTTACTAACACAGATAATTTTAGCAGTCGCATTTATAATCATTGTTATCACCGCATTTAATATTAATGCTCAGAAAAGAAAAATCAAAGAATTGTCAGGCTCTCTTTTGAGTAAAGAATCCATTTCATATGCAAATGAAATATACAGTTGGTGGAGTGGCATTGAAGGAAGAGTTAAGCAGACAGCAGATATATGGAAAAACTCTCCGGAATTAACCTATGATGATGCACTCAATATGCTGCTTGAGTTAACTGCTCTTGATCCTGATTCTCAGGATATTTATGTTGGCTATGGCGATACAGGCAAATTTTTGGATGGTTCAGGTTGGATACCTGATGATACATTTGTTTTTACAGACAGAGCATGGTTTATTGGCGCAGTTGAAAACAAGGGTAATATATATACTTCTGAACCTTATATAGATGCTTCAACGGGCAAAACATGTCTTGCATGTTCTGTTTTACTTGACGGAGACAGAGAGATTGTTTTAAGTAGTGACATTAATTTTGATAAAGTATCAGAAAAGCTTAATGCCTTTGAATCAAGCGCTGATAATGCAAAGTTTTTTATTATAAATACTAACACAGAGGAGATACTTGTAAGTAATATATCTGAGGTGGTGGGTCAAACCGTATCCGGAAGTGATGATTCTGTTGTAAAAGGCTTGAGTAAGGTTTATTCATCGCTAAACACAGAAAACACAATGGATGCCAATAAAGCTCTTGTTGCAAAGACATCTTCCGGTAAAATGATTTATACAGCAACAGAAATCAAAGATACTAATTGGATAGTAGTAAGTGTTGTCCCTTATTCATTTATAAGCGACAATATTATGAAAACAGTTACTGCAACAATAGTAATAGGAGTAGTATTGGTTATTCTTATGTCATTGTTTATCTACACTGTAATAAGTAAATACATTAATCCTGTATCACGAGTAACAAATAGTATCAATGATATGAGTAATGGTGATTTCACAGTAAATATAAAACCTGAAGGAAATAACGAAATAACTACTCTTAGTGAGCGTCTGAGTGATTACGTATCTAAGATGCGCAATATGCTTCGAGGCATGACCAATGTTTCAAATGATATGAATAACAGTGCTGGAGAGTGCCTTAATATAACTAATTCACTTTCTGAAGCCAATAAAAATCAATGTCGTTCAATAGATGATTTAAATCAGATTCTTTCATCAATGAATGATTCTATAGATGAGGTTGCAAATGCAACTACAGACCTTGCTAACACTTCAGATATGCTTACAAAGAATGCCGATCATGTTAGACAGTTGTGTATTGAAACAGTAAATTCCTCTAAATCCGGTAAAGAGGAAATGAATGAAATGAATAAAAATGTTGCAACACTTAATGATACTGTTAAAGAGCTTGCAGATATTATCAAAATAACCGGTGAGACAGTTAAGAAAATAACCGGTATAACAGAGACTATTAACGCTATTTCATCTCAAACGAATCTGCTTTCCTTAAATGCTTCGATAGAAGCAGCAAGAGCCGGAGAACAGGGACGCGGCTTTGCAGTCGTTGCGTCAGAAATCGGTGAGCTTGCCGGACAGTCACAGGATGCAACTGAATCTATAAGCAAGCTTATTGAAAGCATTACAAGTAATATCAATGAGATAAATGATAAGGCAGATATCTGTATGTACGATATGCAAAACTGTATGCTCAGTGTTGAGCGTGCAAACGATTCATTTGATTCAATATATGATGATGTAACCAAGGCTACAGATGGATTAAATGAAATTGCAGATGGTATTATAAAGATTAATGACGTTGCTTCTAATAATGCAGCTGTAACAGAGGAACAGGTAGCAACTATTAACAATATAATTAATTTAAGTGAAAATATTGTAGAAGAAAGCAATAAGATACTTAAAGAAACTGACAATATATCCAATATATCGGCAAATTTAAGCAGATATTCGGAAACTATTTCAAGTGATCTTAACAACTATAATTTATAGTTTTGAATAAAATTAATACTATGTAATAAATATTTTCTAAGGTGCCGACTGTTTAAAACAATTGGCACCTTTAAATTATTGACTATTTTTGCTTGAACGGATATAATATCTTGGTATGTTTATGTTTTAAAATTAGTAGATTTGTTTGAAAGTATATAATGAGGTGAAATAAAAATGGACAGAATGAAGATAACCATAGATACTCTTGGTGGCGATAACGGAAGTGAGCCAATGGTTTTAGGTGTTTCCGAGGCACTAAAAGCATATGATGATTTTGATATAATTTTAGTCGGAAAAGAAAAGGAGCTTAATCCTTTAATTGATAAATACGAGTGCGACAAAAACAGGGTATCTGTAATTAATTCCACTGAGATAATAACCTGTCATGATGCACCTGTAGATGCTATCAGAAAGAAGAAGGAATCTTCACTTGTTCTGGCTCTTAATACCGTTAAAGACGGTTCATCTCAATGTTGTATATCTGCCGGTAATTCCGGTGCGATTTTAGCAGGTGGACAATTTATAGTTGGACGTGCTAAAGGAGTAAGAAGAACACCACTTGCACCGCTTATACCTACCAAAAAAAGCGATGCACTTCTCATAGATTGTGGTGCAAATGTAGACGCCAAGCCTGATGTACTTGTACAGTTTGCAAAAATGGGTTCAATATATATGGAAAGTATAGTTGGAGTCAAGAATCCAAAAGTTGCTATTATAAATATTGGTGCAGAGGATGAAAAAGGTAATGCTCTGGTAAAGGAAACTATACCTCTCTTAAGAGAATGTAAGGATATTAATTTCATAGGAAGTATAGAGGCAAGAGATATCCCTGAGGGTAAGGCTGATGTTCTTGTCTGTGAAGCATTTACCGGAAATTGTCTGCTTAAATTCTTTGAGGGTGTCGGATCGATGTTTATGAGTGAAATCAAGTCAACACTTATGACAAATTTCAAGACAAAAATAGGTGCATTACTTATAAAGAAGACTATGAAACAGCGTTTTGCAAGATTTGCAGCCAATGATAAGGGAGGCGCACCTCTTCTCGGACTTAAAGGACTTGTCGTGAAAATACATGGTAATTCAAAAAACACAGAGGTAAAAACAGCAATTTTCCAATGCAGAAACTTTATTAAAAATGATGTAAGCGGTAAAATTGTAGCAGCCTTTGAGGGTGGCAGTGATAATGAATAATTATGAAGAATTGGAAAAGCAAATAGGCTATAAATTTAATGATGTATCGCATCTTGATATTGCCTTTACTCATAAATCTTATGCAAATGAGCTTATGATCAAGGGTAGAGAATCCTATGAAAGATAAGAATTCCTTGGAGATGCAATCCTTGAATATCTTGTCAGCAGGTATTTGTTTGATGAATATAAGGATAAAGCTGAAGGAGAGCTTACAAAGCTTCGAGCAAGTCTTGTATGTGAATTTACATTATCAAAGATTTCAAGAGAGCTTAATCTCGGTAAATACGGCTTTTTCAGTAAGGGTGAAAAACAATCCGGAGGAAGCAACAGAGATTCCATACTTTGTGATATGTTTGAATCATTACTTGGAGCTATATATCTTGATGGTGGTCTTGATGAGGCGGATAAATTTGTAAAAACATTTTTATTAACTGATATTGAACACAAGAAATTGTTTTATGATTCTAAAACAAGACTTCAGGAATATGCACAAAAGAATTCTATTTCAATTACTTATCATCCTTTACGCGAGGAAGGACCGGAGCATGATAAAACCTTTTTTGTAGAGGTTCTCGTTGGTGACAAAATCAAAGCGGAAGGAAAGGGACATTCAAGGAAAACCGCAGAACAAACTGCAGCTTTTAACGCTCTTAAAAAGATAAAAGATAATTAAATCAGGCTTTTTTAAGCTGATATATAATTTATGCAAGATACATTAAGAATTGGTCAGGTAGATATATATGTATTTAAAAAGTATTGAGGTATATGGATTTAAATCCTTTGCCAACAAAATTTTATTTAAATTTAATAATGGTATTACAGGTATTGTCGGACCTAACGGTTCCGGAAAAAGTAATGTTGCCGACGCGGTAAGATGGGTTCTCGGTGAACAAAGTGCCAAGCAGCTTCGTGGTGCCAAGATGGAGGATGTCATTTTTTCCGGTACAGAACTTCGAAGGCCACAGGGTTCAGCATATGTTGCAATCACACTTGATAACAGTGATCATAGTCTTCCTATAGATTATAACGAGGTTACCGTGGCAAGACGTGTTTATCGTTCCGGTGAAAGCGAATATCTCATAAACGGTGTTGTAAGTCGTCTTAAGGATGTCAATTCGCTTTTCTTTGATACAGGTATCGGTAAGGAAGGTTATTCTATAATCGGTCAGGGTCAGATTGAAAGGATATTAAGTGGAAAACCTGAAGAAAGACGTGAACTTTTTGATGAGGCTGCCGGTATAGTTAAATATAAGAAAAATAAGCTTGCTACCGAAAAGTCACTGGAAAATGAAAGAGATAATCTTTCAAGAGTAAATGACATTCTTTCCGAACTCGAAAAACAGGTTGGACCTCTTAAGGAACAGTCGGAAACAGCAAGGCGTTTTCTCATTTACAAGGATGAGCTTAAAAAGCTTGATATAAATGCATTTCTCCTTGATGTTGACAGCACCAAGGCGCAGATGTCTGAATACGAAAAAAATCTTAATATCGTTGAAGAAGATGCGGTAAGACTTCGTGGTGAGTTCGATAAGGCCAAGGAAGAATATGACCGTATCGAAAATGAGCTTTCAGGTTATAACGAAGCAATTGATGACACAAAAAACGAAATACATGAAAAGAAACTCTCAAATCAAAAATATGAAGGTGAAGTAAATCTTTTAAATCAGCAGATTGAATCCTATAAATCCGGTAAGACAGAGGTTTTATCACAGATAGAAAAAGGAAATGCTGACTTAGAAAAATATAAGACTGAACTTTCAACTCTTTATGAGCAAAAGAGTGAGATGGACGAAAAACTCGATAGCGCTGATGATGTGCTTGATGAGGCTACATCATCCTATGAAGAGTTAAAGAAATCCATAGCTGATAAGGAACAGGTAATTGAAGACTCAAAAAGTGATATTATAGAATACTTAAATGAGGGTGGTACGCTTAAAGCAAAGGTTGGTCGTTATGATACTATGCTTGAGAATATTAACCTTAGAAAGAGTGAGCTTAATCATAGATTCTTAGAACAAAAGAGCGAAGAAGAAAAATATAAGCTTGAAAAAGAAAATCTTTCCAAGAGTTTATCTTCTATGAATGATGAGTTAAAGGAGCAAAATGAGCTTTTTGAAAAGGCCCAGCATGATTTGGATGAAAATGCGGATAATACCGCAAAACTCCAGGAAGAGATAAAGAATTACAACAATCAGATAGTTGCTCTTGGTTCAAAGAAAGAAGCATTAAGAAACCTTACGGAAAGATATGACGGATACGGCAACAGTATAAGAAGGGTTATGGAGCAAAAGCAGAATAATCCTAAGATTATAGGTGTCGTAGCAGATATTATAGAGGTTGACAAAAAGTACGAAACCGCTATAGAAACCGCCCTTGGCGGAAGCATACAAAATATCGTTACCGAGGATGATGCAACTGCCAAAAAGATGATAGAGTATTTAAAGGCCAATAAATTTGGACGTGCTACATTTTTACCTATCAATTCTATCGTTGACAGAGGCGGTATCAATTCGGACGTAAAAAATGAAAACGGCTTTATCGGAACAGCCGCATCACTCGTTAAATGTGACAGTAAATTTAATGTAATTATAAATCATCTGCTTGGAAGAATTATCGTAGTAAATAACATCGATAACGCTATGAGCATGGGACGCAAATTCAAGCAAAGCCTTAGAATTGTTACACTTGACGGTGAACTTATCAATCCGGGCGGAGCCATGACCGGTGGTGCATTTAAGAATTCATCAAATCTTCTGGGAAGAAAACGTGAGCTCGATGAAATCACCGAAGAAATTGAGAAATTAAAAAAGCTTCATAATGAGGCAGAAGCAAATGTGGCTAAGCTTATAGCATCCCGTGATGAACTTGTAAGAACAAAGGATGAGCTTAACAACAATATACAAAATATTAACATACGTAAAAACACCTTTGAGCTTAATTTAAACCAGACTGAGGAAAAACTTGATGAGATAACCAAAGCATTTGCCGGTATCAGCAGGGAAAACAATGACCTTACCAACCAGATAAATGACATAAATGCCAATAAAGAGGAGCTTTATAATAGCAATCATGAACAGGAAAAGGCTGTTAAAGAGCTTGAGGCAAAGATTGAAAGACTTGAAAAGGAACTTGTAACAGACAAGGAAAATCTGGAGAAGTCACAGGAAAAGATTAATAAGCTTAACCTTGAATTTAATACCGTTAAGCAACAGTATGACTTTATCCTGCAAAACGTTACAAGAGTTAAGTCAGCTCAAAATGAAATAAAACAAAATGTAGAAGAACTTAAAAACAAGTTAAATTCCAGTGAAAATGAGATACTTACTCTTACCGATAAAATCGAAGAAACCAAGAAGATTCTTGAGGAAAACATCAGAATAATCGGTATTAAGGAACAAAAGCTTGTAGAATATAATGAAAAGCGTAACGCTTTAAATGAAAGCCATAAGGACTTCTTTAATAAGCGTGAAGCTTTGTCAGAGCAGATAAACGGTTTGGATAAGTCTGCATTTAAGATTAATACATCAATAGAAAAGCTTTCCGAACAAAGTGAACACCTTAATAATTATATGTGGGAGGAGTATGAGCTTACATATAATTCCGCAAAAGAATTTAAGGATGAAAAATTCACTGATGTTAAGGAGCTTAAAAGAGAAATATCAGCTATTAAAAATAAGATTAAAGAGCTTGGTCCTGTCAATGTCAATGCAATTGAGGATTATAAGTCCGTATCGGAAAGATATGAGTTTTTGAAGACTCAACATGATGATATAGTTAAGGCAGAAGCTAATCTTGTGTCAATTATAGAAGAGCTTGACAGAGCCATGAAGGAGCAATTCGCTGAAAAATTCAAGGATATCAGAGTAATGTTCGCATCGGTATTTAAGGAGCTTTTCGGTGGAGGTAAGGCGGATCTTGAGCTTGTGGACGAGGAGGATATCCTCGAAACCGGTATAAAGATTATTGCACAGCCGCCGGGAAAGAAGCTTCAGAATATGATGCAGCTTTCTGGTGGTGAAAAATCTCTTACTGCAATAGCCTTACTGTTTGCAATTCAGAGCCTTAAGCCGTCACCTTTCTGTCTTCTTGATGAGATTGAGGCAGCACTTGATGACTCAAATGTTAAGAGATTTGCAAAGTATCTTAATAAGCTTACAAAAGATACACAGTTTATAGTTATAACCCACAGAAAGGGTACTATGGAGGCTGCTGATATCCTTTACGGTATAACCATGCAGGAAAAGGGCGTATCGACTCTTGTTTCCGTAAACATGATTGAAGGCGAACTTGATGATTAATGTTGTAAGATGACCTTGTACCTGTGATTAATTCATCGCAGGCACGCTCTCGCTACTCTCACACGCAGCGGTACTAAGCTCGAAAATACCTCGCTAAGTACCGGCGTGTTTCAAAGTACCTGCTTATGAATTATCACAGGTACAAGGTCATCGCCAAGGTTTATCATATAAGGAAAATATTTATTATGACAAGATTTGAGAAAATGATTTTTGATATAAAAGAAGATATTTTTTATTTAATTAATAATCCGAATAAAATGCCTGATTATATGGAAGTTGATCAATTACAACAAATTATTGATGAATTGGATAAAATGAGTATAGTTAAAAATTCTGAAAAATATTACCCTTATTATCCCAAAGGGATAATTGATTGTTGTTGGGACTATAATGATAAGATATATTCAAAATTAATGGATATACTTTATGTTTACAAAAAAATATAATTCTGATTATTATAAAATATAAGTTGGGAGGAGTCTTATGTTTGGTTTTGGAAAGAAAAAAAAAGAAGAAGAAAATATAACAAGTGATTATGATTTATTGAACAATAGTAATGCAGAGGAAGTTTATGATGATTTTGGTAATCCGAAATATTTGAAAGACGGTGAGGATTCATTTTTAAACGGTACGGATGATGTAGAGGATATTCCTGATGAATATCTTGAAGATGATGAAGAGGCCGTTACAGAAGAATATCATCCGGAAGATTCAATAAATGATGATAGTGATAATTCGGATATACTCTCGGACGAACCAGAAAAGAAAAAAGGCTTTTTTGCCAGATTAAAAGAAGGATTAACCAAGTCCAGAAACAACTTTGCAGAGAGCTTTGCCAATCTTTTTAAGGCAAATGAAATTGACGATGATTTCTATGATGAGCTTGAAGAAACCCTTGTTATGGCAGATCTTGGTGTTGAAACCACGGAAAGAATCATCGATGATTTAAAGGTTAAAGTTAAGGAACAGAAGATTAAAGAGGCTGAAGCTTGTAAGCAGCTTATCGTCAATATTATAAGAGACCAGATGTCTGTTGATGATACTGCCTATGATTTTGAAGATAAGAAGACTGTTGTACTTGTAATCGGTGTAAACGGTGTCGGTAAGACTACCTCCATAGGAAAGCTTGCCGCACAGTATAAAAATCGTGGTAAAAAGGTTCTTATGGCTGCTGCGGATACCTTTAGGGCTGCCGCTATAGATCAGCTTAAAACATGGTCAAATCGTGCAGGCGTAGATATAATTGCACAGGGTGAGGGAGCTGACCCTTCCGCCGTTGTTTATGATGCTGTATCCGCTGCAAAGTCAAGAAATACGGATATTCTTCTTATAGATACTGCCGGAAGACTTCACAACAAAAAGAATCTTATGGATGAGCTTGGCAAAATGAGAAGAGTTATATCAAGAGAGTATCCGGAAGCCAATGTTGAGTCTTTGATTGTCCTTGACGGAACTACAGGTCAAAATGCTTTGGAGCAGGCAAGACAGTTTAGCTCGGTTACTGAGATAAACGGTATTATAATAACCAAGCTTGACGGAACTGCAAAAGGCGGTATAGCTATTGCAATTCAATCCGAATTAAACGTTCCCGTTAAATACATAGGAATCGGTGAGCAGGTGGATGATTTACAAAGATTTGATCCTACAAACTATGTAAATGCATTGTTTGCGGATTTTGATATTAAATCAGATATAGAGATTATTGTTGACAGTGATATTGAAAAACTAAAAAACGATGATGATTTATTTGACGTATAAAAAATCATCAATAAACAGTTTAAAATTGATATATTAGAATTAACATGATATATGATTCATAAGGAGATGTAATAATGACACTTGATAAATTTGAAAAAGCATATGAGATAGTAAGCAAGGTGGTTCATCCGACACCGCTTATAGAAAGTGAATTTTTCTCACAACAATGTGGTAATAAGGTTTATCTTAAACCTGAAAACATGCAGCTTACAGGAGCTTATAAGATAAGAGGAGCGTACTACAAAATAAGCACTCTTACCGATGAGGAAAGAGAAAGAGGACTTATAACCGCATCAGCGGGTAATCATGCCCAGGGCGTTGCTTATGCAGCAAAGGCATATGGTGTTAAGGCTACTATTGTTATGCCTACAACAACTCCTCTTATAAAGGTAAACAGAACCAAGTCCTATGGTGCAGAGGTTGTCTTATACGGTGAGGTATATGACGAATCCTGCCAGTATGCACTTAAGCTTGCAGAAGAAAAAGGCTATACCTTTGTTCATCCGTTTGATGATTTGGATGTAGCAACAGGCCAGAGTACTGTAGCTATGGAGATAATAAAGGAGCTTCCTTTTGCGGATATTATACTTGTTCCTGTCGGTGGTGGTGGTCTTGCCACAGGTGTTTCAACCCTTGCTAAGACTCTTAATCCCAATATCAAGGTTATAGGTGTTGAGCCACAGGGTGCAGCATGCCTTAAGGTGTCATTGATTAACGGAGAGGTAACAACCCTTGATGTAGTAGATACAATTGCAGACGGTACTGCCGTTAAAACTCCCGGTACTAAGATATTCCCATATCTTAAAGAAAATCTTGATGATATAATCACTGTTGAAGACAGTGAGCTTATAGTAGCATTTCTTGATATGCTTGAAAACCACAAGATGCTTGTTGAAAACAGCGGTCTTCTTACAGTTGCGGCACTTAAGCATCTTGAGCCTAATGGACAGAAGGTTGTAAGTATATTAAGCGGTGGAAATATGGATGTTATAACCTTTTCATCTGTTGTTCAGCATGGACTTATCGCAAGAAGCAGAATATTTAACGTATCCGTACTTCTTCCTGATAAGCCGGGTGAACTTCAAAATGTTGCCGGTGTTATAGCTGACTTAAAGGGTAATATAATAAAGCTTGAACATAACCAGTTTGTAACCATAAATCGTAATTCTGCCGTTGAGCTTGTAATTACAATCGAGGCATTTGGTCCTGAACATAAGGAACAGATTCTTAATGAGCTTAATGACAGAGGCTACAGACCTATAGAAAAGAAACCAAAGGCGATTTTTTAAATGATTTTTATTGCGGTTGATGTCGGAACTACAAATATTGATATGGCTTTTTTGAATACAGATAAGGATTGTGATTTTTGGGGGAAAAGCTTTCATAACAGGCAGTCTCTTTACGGAAGTGATGTTATTAACAGAATTAACACCGTTAAAAGAGACAAGTCTTTTATTGCCAAATTAAAGGAATTGGCGGTTTCTGATATTCTTTCCGCGATAGATGAATATTTATCTGTTAATAATTGCGACGTAAATGAGATAACCAAGCTTTGCTTATCCGGGAACACAACCATGATAAGCCTTTTACTGGAATATGATGTAAGTAAAATGGGTGAAAGTCCTTATCCGACGGTTCTTGATAAAACAGTTGTTAAAAAATCTCACGAGATTTTCGGAAAAGAATGCCGATTTGATTGTGATGTTATACTTACAGGCTGTGTAAGTGCATTTATAGGCGGAGACATACTTTCAGGACTTATTTATCTTGATAAATTTAATTCATTTCTTGATAACACAAAGGTCAATCTTCTGATAGACCTTGGAACAAACGGAGAGATGGTTCTTAATTATAAAGGAAAGCTTTTGGCTGCATCCGCTGCATGCGGTCCGGCATTTGAGGCAAGTCTTAAAATACAGGGTGTTTACGGTGCATCTGTCATAAGTGCTTTGGTAGCACTAATTAATAGCGGTAAGCTTTCAATGGACGGATGTCTTAGTGATGAATATATCGAAAACGGAATCCGCGTTCATAATATATTAATTACATCAGATATCATCCGGGAAATACTTCTTGCTAAGGCAGCAATTGCCTCATGCATAGAAAGCTTATATAAAAAAGCAGGAATTGATTATGAAATGACGGATAATGTATATATTTCCGGAGGCTTCGGAAGCTTTCTTAAAATCGATGATGCGGTTATGCTTGGCATGATTCCTAAAGCTTTTAGTGATAAAGCGCATCAAACAGGTAATACGTCACTTACAGGCGCCGAACAAATCCTTATTGATGATAAGCTAATTATAAAGGCTGATTTATTGAGTGATCAAATTGAGGTATTACTTCTAGCAGACGAAGACGGATATAACGAAAGCCTTATTAATAATATGTTTTTTAAAGAAATTCAGTAATATTTAAAGTTAAAATGATAAATATTAATAAAATTATTACAAATTAATTTATTACTATGGTGATAAGATGAAAATGATGACAATTGCAAGTGGCAGTAGTGGAAACTGTACATTTGTAGGTACTGACAATACATCAATTCTGGTTGATGTAGGTGTAAGTAAAAAGAAAATTGAAGATGGTCTTAATCAGATTGACCTTACATTAAAGGATATGGATGGCATATTGATAACTCACGAGCATATCGATCATGTTAAAGCTGTTGGTGTTATTTCAAGAAAATACGGAATACCGTTATATGCTACATATGAAACCTGTTGTGAAATAGCTTCAATGCCAACATTGGGAGACTTTGACAGAGGTCTTTTAAATCCTATAAATGTTGATGAGCTTTTTGGCATAGGCGATATAAGGGTTGAAGCTCATTCGATATGGCATGATGCGGTTGATCCCGTGTGCTACTGCCTTTACGGAGATGGGAAAAAGGTTTCGATAGCAACAGACCTTGGCGATTACGATGATTATATAATCGATGCCTTAAAGGATTCCGATGGTCTTCTGGTAGAAGCTAATCATGATGTCAGAATGCTGGAGTGCGGCAGTTATCCGTATCATCTAAAACAGAGGATACTCGGTAAAAGAGGACATCTTTCAAATGAAGCCGGAGGAAGACTTCTTAATTCTCTTCTTAATGATCATGTAAAGGTTTCATTTTTGGGACATTTAAGTAAAGAAAATAATTATCCGGATCTTGCTTACGAAACCGTTAAGCTTGAGATAACGGATAATCCATATACAAATGATGTAAGAGATTTTAATCTGCGCGTAGCAGACAGAGATAATGCAAGTGATTTAATAGTTTTATAAATATTACTTTAGACCAATTGGTTTAATCATGGGAGGAAAACAAAATGAAAAAAACAATTATTACCGTACTTGGAAAGGATAAGGTTGGTATTATCGCAAAGGTCTGTGTGTATCTTTCTCAAAACAATATCAATATACTTGATATAGCCCAGACCATAGTTGACGGTTATTTCAATATGATGATGGTTGTAGATATAGCAGCTGCATCAAAGGATCAGAGCAGGATCAATGAAGAGCTCGGTGATTTGGGTAAGGAAATCGGTGTTCAGATAAGAGCCCAGAGTGAAGAAATATTTAATATGATGCACAGATTATAATTAAAGTATATGAATCTCAGACTGTTTATAAAATGTGCTAAGTATTGCGTTAAGCGATAGCATGCAATACGAGTACATTTTTATAAACAGTCTGAGATTCAAATAACAGCAAGGAGCATATTATGATAGGTATAAATGAAGTAATTGAAACAAATGAAATGATTCACAAATTAAATCTTGATGTCAGAACCATCACCATGGGCATAAGCCTGCTTGATTGTGTAGGTTCTGATGTTAAAGAAACCTGTGATAAAATATATGATAAAATTACAAGCTCAGCAAAGAATCTTGTAAAGGTAGGAAATGAGATATCGGACAAATACGGTATTCCTATTGTAAATAAAAGAATATCTGTTACACCTATTGCATTGGTTGGTGGTTCGGTTTGTAAAACCGAGGATGACTTTATAGAAATCGCTAAAAAGCTTGATGAAGCTGCAAACACTTGCGGTGTTAATTTTATAGGTGGTTATTCCGCTCTTGTTTCAAAGGGTATGACCAAAGCTGATGAGCTTTTGATACGTTCTATACCGAAGGCATTGGCATGTACCGGAAGAGTTTGCAGTTCCGTAAATACAGGTTCAACAAAAACCGGTATCAATATGGATGCTGTAAAGCTCCTTGGCGAAATAATTCTCGAAACTGCCGAGCTTACTAAAGATGCAGATTCTATAGGCTGTGCAAAGTTTGTTGTATTTTGTAATGCTCCTGATGATAATCCGTTTATGGCCGGTGCATTTCACGGAGTTACCGAAGCAGACAGAATCATAAATGTCGGAGTAAGCGGACCGGGTGTTGTAAAGGCAGCTATCGAGCATGCCCGCGGTAAGAATTTTGAAGTGCTTTGCGAGACTATTAAAAAAACTGCATTTAAGATAACCAGAGTCGGACAGCTTGTTGCCAAGGAAGCATCCGAAAGACTTGGTGTTCCGTTTGGAATTATTGATTTATCACTTGCGCCTACTCCGGCAGTCGGAGACAGTGTAGGAGAGATTTTAGAGGAGATTGGACTTGAATATGCCGGAGCACCGGGAACTACAGCTGCGCTTGCTATGTTAAATGACCAGGTAAAAAAGGGTGGCGTTATGGCTTCATCATATGTCGGAGGTTTAAGCGGTGCATTTATCCCTGTAAGTGAAGATCAACGTATGATAGATGCAGTATCTGCAGGTGCACTTTCTCTTGAAAAGCTTGAAGCTATGACCTGTGTATGTTCAGTTGGACTTGATATGATAGCAATTCCGGGAGATACTAAAGCAACAACTATTTCCGGTATAATAGCTGATGAGATGGCACTTGGTATGGTAAACCAGAAGACTACGGCAGTAAGACTTATTCCTGTAATCGGTAAAACCGTAGGTGATAAGGCAGAATTTGGCGGTTTACTTGGCTATGCTCCGATAATGCCTGTAAATCAGTATGCTTGTGATGCATTTATTAACAGAGGAGGAAGAATTCCTGCTCCAATTCACAGCTTTAAGAATTAATATTCCGATATAAGTATTTTTATAATAAAAGGATAAGTAATAATGGGTAAGCTTGCGTTAAAAGAACGTATATTGATGAATATCGAAAAGCCTGCAAGATATATAGGCAATGAAGTTAATATTGTAAAAAAGGATTTAGATGACATAGATATCAGATTTGCCATCTGTTTTCCTGATGTATACGAAATCGGCATGTCTTATCTTGGAATTCAGATTCTTTATGATTTTTTCAACAGAAGAAATGACACCTATTGTGAACGTGTCTATAGTCCGTGGCCTGATTTGGACGCGATAATGAGAAAAGAGGATATTCCTCTTTTTTCTCTTGAAACGCAATCACCTATATCTGATTTTGACTGGCTTGGTATAACCATTCAGTACGAGATGTGCTATACCAATATATTGCAAATACTTGAACTTTCAAAGATTCCTATATGGGCAAAAGACAGAAAAAAAGGAGATACACTTGTTATCGGTGGAGGTCCGTGTACTGTAAATCCTGAGCCTCTTGCTGACTTTTTTGACATGTTTTATATCGGTGAAGGTGAGGCATCCTATAACGAATTGCTTGATTTGTATAAAACATATAAAGAAAGTGATATGTCAAAGGATGATTTTTTAAGAAAAGCTGCCAATATCCCGGGTATATATGTTCCATCCTTATATGATGTTATCTACAATGAGGATGGCACGGTTTCAGATATCACCCCTATATATGATGATATTCCCAAAACAATAAAATGGCAGGCTGTCATAGATTTTAATGATGTTCCGTATCCGATGAAGCCTGTTGTACCATATATCAGAGCAACCCAGGACAGGGTTACTCTTGAAATTATGCGCGGATGTATAAGAGGCTGCCGCTTTTGTCAGGCAGGTATGATATATAGACCGACCAGACAAAAGAATGTTGATATGCTTAAGGAATATGCAAGAACTATGCTTGATAATACCGGCTATGAAGAGATTTCCTTGAGTTCGCTTAGTTCAAGTGATTATGAAAAATTAGATGAGCTATTAAGCTTTCTTATAGAACTTAGAGATACCGACCATGTAAATGTATCGCTTCCTTCTTTACGTATTGATGCATTTTCATTAGATGTTATGAGTAAGGTACAGGATATCAAGAAAAGCTCACTTACATTTGCTTCTGAAGCAGGCACGCAAAGACTTCGTGATGTTATCAATAAAGGTATTACTGAAGAAAATATACTTCAGGGAAGCCGTGATGCGTTTTTAGGCGGTTGGAATAAGGTTAAACTTTATTTTATGATGGGACTTCCTACGGAAACTGATGAGGATTTGCTCGGAATAGCTGAACTTGCAGAGAAAATTTCCGAAGTTTATTATGAGACACTACCAAAGGAAAAAAGAAATGGAAGAGTAATGATAAATGCTTCATCGTCATATTTTGTCCCAAAGCCATTTACACCATTTCAATGGGCTCCTATGATAAAACCGGACGAATATACCAGACGTGCTTATTATGTAAAGGATGCATTTGCACGACAGCTCAATAAAAAAAGTCTAAAATTTACATATCATGATGCTGAGATAACCATATTGGAAGGAGTATTTGCCAGAGGTGATCGAAAACTCAGTCGACTTATTTATGATGTATATAAAAAAGGCGCTATATTTGATGCTTGGACAGAGTTTTTTGATATGGAAAGATATAAGGAAGCTTTTGCAGAAAATGATATTGATATTGATTTCTACACATCAAGATTAAGAGCTGATGATGAGATTTTCCCTTGGGAACATATAGATGTGGGTGTTTCCAGAAGCTTTCTTCTAAAAGAATGGCACAATGCCAAAGAAGGTGTTGTAACCCCTAACTGCCGTATGAAATGTTCCGGCTGCGGTGCGGCCGTCTATAAAGGAGGTGTCTGCTTTGTAGCTAAGTATCATGTATGAAAAGTCAGGTGTTCTTAGATTTATCGGACATCTTGTCATAATGCGTATTTTTCAGAAAGCTATCAGGTGAGCAAATCTGGATGTAGGATATTCA
>JAFUGL010000110.1 GCA_017469405.1 Lachnospiraceae bacterium
CTGCTTCAAAAAAGCAGATTTTGCAGGGCTTATTAAGGTTACCCTTTTTCCAGTAAATGATACAAAAAAGACTTAAAAAACTTATAAATTTATACTTGACATATCACCGCTGGACTTATCATTTTAAGTCTAATAGCATCATAATTATCCTATATTATAACAAACAGTTGCCACAAATCTGCCACAAATCCAGCAGTTATGTAAACCAAAATCAAATTTTTTCATAAAAATGATATTATTTGTGTCATTTTGCTTTTTTCTCTTGTATTTTTTAATTTTATAGTCTATTATTTATATGGGCAGCAAAAATTCACTTCACGAATCATTAATCAATCAGTATGATCATGATAATCTGCTTGTTTATACCAATGTGATTATACGACATGTAACTAATGGAAACAACAATGAAAAGGAGTTGAAAATCAATATGGGCGGAAAAGTAATTGTAACTCAATTTGATATATTGTACAAAGCTCTCGCTGAAAAGGATGAGGCTCTTGCTGAAAAAGATGAGGATCTCGCCGAAAAAGATGAGGCTCTTGCTGAAAAGGATGCCGAAATTGCAAGATTAACTAAACTTCTTGAAGAAAAAATGATTTAAAATCATAGTCCTATATGTACAAAAGTAACCGGTTCCAATCGTTACGATTGGCATCGGTTACTTTTTTTAATTTTTAAAGTTCCGCCCAAGGATACTGCTCCATATATGAAGTCTTCTCCTCATCGGTTAATTTTTTATTTCCATCCAGATAATCAAAGTAATCACAGCTAATCTTATCCTTGTTTATATAATAAAAGGATTTATTGTTATTTATAATTACATCATCCACTCCGCAGTTTTTAAATGCTACCCTTATATCACTTATGATATTTCGTACGTAACGTTTTTTCTTTTCTGTATCTTCATCCTCGGACCAAAGCAGAAATCGCAGCTCATCTTCGGATACAAGCGCGCCCTTTTTATCTACCAGATATGCAACTATCTCCTTACACTGTGTACGTTTAAAATTAACAGGCGTATCTCCGAAGAAGATTTCAAAATGACCGAAGCATTTTATCGATAGAGTCGATATCGGATATCTGAGGTTTTCGATTGCCTTTTTCATGCTCTTTTCATTTACAGGCTTCATGATAAAACCGCTCACGTACATTTCCAGAACATCAAGTGCATACTTTCCGTGTCCTGTAACAAATATTATATTGGTTTTCGGACTTATCTCTTGAATCTTTTTTGCAACCTCTAGTCCGCTTATAAACGGCATCTCTATATCAAGAAATGCTATATGTATCCCGGTTCCGGATTCATTTTCTTTCTCAATTATTCCGAGCGCTTCATCAGAATTTTCCGCCAAAAAATATTCAGTATTCTCTCCAAGGACCTTCTTTGCTGTTCTATGAATATCCTTCAATATAAGCGGTTCATCATCTGCTATCAAACACTTCATATTTTTCTACCTCCGATTCTTATATCTTAATAGTTTGTTCATTATCACCCTTTATCTTCAATAGCACTTACTTATCTCTTTCTCTCGGTATATAAAATGTAACGGTGGTTCCGTATCCGACTTCGCTTTCCACCTTGATTTTTCCGTTGAGTATCCTTTTTAATCTATTGGCTACATTTTTAATTCCGACATGATTTATCCCGTCAAATTCTACGCTGTCTACATCAAAACCTTTGCCGTTATCTTCGATTTTTACAATGACATTATCATCCTTAGCAAGTGTCGATATACGGACAGTTCCTTTTTTACCGGTCATGCTTATACCGTGTCTTATAGCATTTTCCACGATTGTCTGAACCGAAAGAGGTGGAACAAGAAAATCATTAACCTTTATGTCCTTAATAACCTCTATCTTATCAGGGAATCTTTGCATTTCAAGATAAACAAAGTTATCTACCGATTCCATCTCTCTTTCAAAGGATACCAGCTGCATATCATCTATCTGCTGTATATTTTCCTGAAGATATCCCGAAAAATGATCTATCATCTCAACCGCCTTTTCCGGTTCCCCATAACAAAGACTTCTTATAACCGCCAGATTGCTGTTTATGAAATGTGGTTTTATCTGCGCCAGCAAAAGATTATTTCTGTTTCTTTCAAGCGCAAGCTCACTCTCTACAAGCGCATCCTTATTTTCATTATACTGTATAGCCGCAATATAAAAATAATATACTAAAATCTCGATAGCAATTATCGTCGGAATATATATAGACGGCATATCAAAATTAGTAAGGAACTGTGCAAATAAAATTGTTATCATGCAAAAGGACATTATCATACCCTTGGATTTATTTTTTCCATTTAACATTCTTACAGAATAGATAAATATTAACACAACATAAAAAATTTCCACAGCAAAAGGCATAAAATTAAGCGGTCCACCCTCGTATCCATGATCCTCAAAGTAATAATAAATAAGCCTTGTGCCAAATAAATCAATTACATTAATAATTATATTTATAAGCTGCGGGATAAGTATAAGGAACTTATGCTTTACATCAGATGTAAAATAATAAAAAAGCAGAGCTATCATAGGATAGAGAATGTAAATAAACATGGCCTTATAAAATAAAAGCCTGTAATTTAAATTATGTTCATCTATCCATATCTCCGCAAACTCAAGCAAAGACAGAGCAAATGTAAGCAACACCATGATGTATATACGCCCTGTCTTCTCAAATATCCCACTACGTTTAGTTAATTCCACCATAACTATTATGGTCAAAAGAGCCATAACAGTCGGATAGCAATTTCTTAAATATTCCACAACAATATTCATTTCTTATTCTTCTTCCAATTCCCCAAGAAGCTTATACAAAAGCTTATATAACGTCTCAGCCTCCTCCGGCTCAAGTCTTATGCATGAACCAATCTGGAGCGGGACGTCGACTGCCTTTTTCTTTAGGTCCTCTCCGGCCTTTGTTATCGTTACATTTAGTACTCTTTCATCCTCGGAATCTCTTTCCCTTGTAACATATCCCATATGCTCAAGCTTTTTTAATACAGGAGTCAAAGTACCCGAATCAAGATATAAAAAGCCTCCTAAATCCTTGACATTAATCTTTTTTTGTTCCCACATAACCATCATCGTTATGTACTGGGTATAGGTAAGACCTATATTATCCAAAAATGGTTTGTATCTTTTTACTATACCCTTGCCGCATGCATAAAGCGGAAAACACAATTGATTTTTTAGTTTTAGAGCCTCATACTTATCTGCCATTATTCTCCCCTCACTTTTAAAATGCACAGATAATTGAGCCACTTAACATACCGGCTCAATTATCTACTATATAAATTACCTCTGCAATTATTTACTGCTGTTAATAACCTCAACAAGCTTATCCTTTGGTGCGAATCCAATCTGTGAATTTACGATCTCACCCTTCTTCAATACAAGAATTGCAGGAATGTTAGTGATATTGTATTCTCTTGCAATCTCCATATTTTTGTCAACATCTATATTGAAGAAATTGACATCAGCAATCTCCTCGGAAACCTCTTCAAGAACAGGAGCAACCATCTTACAAGGACCACACCATACTGCTGAAAAATCTACAACAGCCAAGTCGCTGTTTTTTACCTCATCAAATTCATCCTGATTAATTACCTTTACCATATACTCATCCTCCTTATGTTTCTATAGTCTATATTTCATTATATTAGTTTAGTTTTTTCATATAACTGTCATAACCTTCCGATTACATCAGATACATTTTTCAAAATACAATTTTACATCTTACGCTTTTTTTCGTCAAGATATGCAACTGCAGAAAGTGCTGCAACATTTCCTTCACCGGCTGCCTTAATATACTGATAAGGCGTTCCGGTTATGTCACCGCAGGCAAAGCATCCAGGGATGCTTGTCTCAAGCTTTCGGTTTACTTTTACATGGTTGTCCTCTGTAAGAAGCCCCGGTACCAGCTGGCTCGGTGCAACGCTTTCCCTTAAGATAAATACACCGTCAACACTAACCTCACCGCTATCGGTAACAAGGGTATTTACAGTCATCTCGCCCTTTATCTCCTTTGGCTTATCCATGCATATTTCTATATTATCTTTGCTTAACTCAACCGGTTCCTTATACTGTGGGAAATAGTAAACTTTCTCGCATACCTCTCCCAAAAATGCTGCCTCTGCTTCCTCCTTCGGACTGAAGCCCAAAACCGCTGCAGTCTTGCCACGATAAAGCGGTGCGTCACATGTTGCACAGTAGCTTACACCCTTTCCGAGATATTCATTTTCACCCGGATACGGTTTGCCAAGTACTACACCTGTTGCAAGTATAACTGTCTCAGCCTCATACATAACATCCGCACCCTGTAGTGCAAAATAGTCACCCATAGCATAAACAGAGCTTATCTTGTCTTCGGTTATCTCTATCTCCATATCAGAAAGATGCTTTTTAAACCTAGCAGTCAAATCTTCACCTGCCACGTCCGATATACCCAGATAATTTTTTATCGTATGTGCCTTTTCAACCTTAAGGCTTAGATTTTTATTGCCGATAAGAAGAATATTTTTATTTCTTATCTTTGCTGTTATCGCAGCCTCCAGTCCTCCGGGACCGGTTCCTATAATCGCTATATCATATCTATCCATCTTTTTCATCCCTGCCTTTCATGTGACATAACAACTCGCCACTTTGTGCCATAGGTGTGTCATGCGTGTAAGTCTTGTCACATTTTTAACTTTACAGAAGCTTCTTTACATCATCCTCGATTTTCTCCGGAGTCTTGGTTGATCCAAATCTTTCAACTACATTTCCGTCCTTATCGATAAGGAACTTTTCAAAATTCCACTTGATATTTTTCATAAGTCCATGCTTTTCTTCCTTAAGGAATTTATAAAGCGGATGTGCGCCATCGCCATTTACATCAATCTTTTCAAACATCGTAAATGTAACACCATAATTGAGTGAACAAAACTCACTTATCTCATTATTATCTCCCGGATCCTGATTTGCAAACTGATTGCAAGGGAAACCAAGTATCTCAAGTCCCTGCTCATGATACTTATCATATAACTCCTGAAGTCCCTTAAGCTGTGGAGTAAAGCCACACTTGCTGGCTGTATTGACTACAAGCACTACCTTACCCTTATATTCTTCCATAGAAACCTCTTGTCCATTCATTTTTACTGCCTTATAATCATAAAATCCCATAATTTTTTCCTCACTTTCTATTATACTATATATAATTGTTATACTTCGTCAACAACTTTAATATGCTATAAGAGTTCCTCAATCGCATCCTCGATGTCACCCATCGGTGCAGTCGGCTCAAATCTCTTAACAATATTTCCATCTCTGTCTACCAAAAACTTTGTAAAGTTCCACTTGATAGATGGATCGTTTTTATAATCCGGATCTGCATTTTTAAGCATGTTGTCAAGCATTTCAGAAGCAGGATTATCTTCATCAAAGCCCTTAAAGCCCTGTGCCTCGGTAAGCATCTTAAAGAGTGGAATTGCATTTTCGCCGTTTACATCCACCTTTGAATATCTGGAAAATGTAAGACCAAATCTTGCATCACAAAATGTAGCTATCTCCTCATCCGATCCCGGTGCCTGATGTCCGAACTGGTCACACGGGAATTCCAAAACCGCAAGACCTCTGTCAGCATATCTCTCATATAAGTCTTGTATCTCATCATACTGCGGTGTAAATCCACACTGTGTAGCAGAGTTAAAAATCATCATTACCTTTCCTTCAAACTCTGTCAGATCAACCTCGTCACCATACAAATTAATTACCTTCTGTTCATAAATACTCATATCTCTTACCTCCTGATTTATTTTTTTTGATTGAAACAATCTCATTTATCCGTCATCTGTTAATATAATAATTCAGTAAAATTAGATTGTGTGCAATCTTTATTTGAATTGATTGTACACAATCTAATTGCATTTGTCAATATATTTTTTATTTTTTAACAAAAAACAGGAAGCAGTCCATACAAACTGCTTCCCACTTATAAGTCTTATTTTAATTTTGCTTTTGTAAATTCTCGGTTTCAAGCTTTTCAATTATCTTTGAAACTTCTTCCTCTTTCATATCAAGTTTTTCTGCAATCTCTGAAACAGAAAGTCCAAACTCAAGATATGTTTCAACCTTACCATTTGTTCTGGCTTCTGCAATTCGATTACTTAAAAAATGATCCATATAGGGTTCTCCTTTCATTTTTACTATGCCATTATTACCCCACTCTGTATCTTTTGTAAGCACTTGCATTAGTTTTAAAACCTCATCAACATGTTTTATAACATCTACAGGTGCTATGTAATTTTTATTTTTTCTCATTTGTACAAAATAATCAGCCACAAACTTAAAGTCACTCTTGAACTTCTTAACCTGCTCATCAGTCAGATATGCAATCTCAAATACATTGATTTTATAATCACTGACATATGGCTTGAGGTATTCCGGTATGTCTCCAAGACAATCATATAGTGAAAATCTCTTCCACCTTTTTTCTCCGAAATACAATACAAGAGTTACTACCGGATAACGTTCTTTTAACTCCTCATCTAAAGTCTCACTTTTGTAAGCCGCACC
>JAFUGL010000111.1 GCA_017469405.1 Lachnospiraceae bacterium
GACACAGGCAACGATACAGACACAAATAACGATACAGGTAATGACACAGACACAAATACTAACAATGATAAAGATACAAATACATCTGATGATGATAAAGCTAAACTTGGTAATCTTATAGTAACTGTTTATGAGTATGGAACAGGTAAGATAGTTCCGGGAGCTACAGTTGAGATTACTGATACAGCCGGAGAAACAAAAGAATATGTATCAGATACTAATGGTAAGATAACCATTACTGATACAGAACCTGGAGAGTATAAAATTGTAACTACCAAAGTTCCGAAAGGCTATAATGTTGTTCTCGGAAAGGTTGAAAAAGCTACAGTTAAGGCCGGTGATACAGCAACGCATGATGTATATATTGAAACAGGTAGTACTTCAAGTACAGATACAGTTGATAAGACGCCAAACAGTACTACACCTGTAACATCAACAAATACAACTGATAAATCAGTTCAGACCGGAGATGACTTTAATGCCAAGACACCAATTGCACTTTTGTTCATCTCGCTTATGGGTATTGCAGCATTGATTTATGGAAAAAAGAAGTATGATATATTTTAATTAAATAATTAAGCATTTATTGTGTCACTGGGATAATATCTCAGTGACACATTTTTTTTGATTATGCGCAGAGCCGCCGAAATGTATATGTCAGCTAAAGCTGACCGGCGGCTCGCGCGCGAGTAGGATGCGATTTCATCTTTCCTACTCGATTTTATATTTCACATAGATTCCATTTTTCATAAAGTTTTCACATATAATATATTGATATTTTGAGAATGAAAAAGGTATAATATTTACTGTGAAATATTGGAATATAATGGAATTTGAAAGGGAAAAACACAGTATGTTAAGGACACTCGGAAAACATCTTAAGGAATTTAAAAAAGCAACCATACTTACACCTATATTTATGATTTTGGAAGTAATCTTTGATATGATTATACCTCTTTTAATGGGCAAAATTGTAAGTAACGGTATTGAAAAAGGAGATATGGATTACATAGTAAAAACAGGCATAGTTATGGTGGTTCTTGCTTTGCTTGGCCTATTATCCGGTATTTTAGGCGGTGTGTTTGGAGCAAAGGCATCTACCGGTTTTGCCAGAAACCTACGAGAGGCAATGTTTAATAATATCCAGACCTTTGCTTTTTCAAATATAGATAAATATTCTACATCCGGTCTTGTAACAAGACTTACTACTGATGTGACCAATGTTCAAAATGCATTTCAGATGATTATAAGGATGTGTGTAAGAGCACCGTTTTCCATGATTATCGCAATGATAATGGCATTTATGATAAATGCAAGAATTGCAAGCATTTATCTTGTTGCTGTAATCTTTTTGTCTTTATTTCTTGTCTTCGTTATGTCAAGGGCTATGAAGTATTTTTCGCAAGTGTTTAAAAAATATGATGATTTAAATGAGAGCGTTCAGGAAAATGTCTCAGCCATAAGAGTTGTCAAGGCGTATGTCAGGGAAGAATATGAAAATGAAAAATTCAAGAAAGCCAATAATAATATATACAAGATGTTTATTAAGGCGGAAAAGGTTATGGCTTTTACAACTCCGACCATGATAGCTACGGTAAATGTAACTATTCTTCTTATAAGCTGGGTTGGAGCCCATATGATTATTTCGGGAACAGGAGGACTTAATACCGGTGATCTGGTTAGTCTTCTTGCATACTGTATGAATATACTTATGAGTCTTATGATGGTTGCCATGATATTTGTTATGGTATCCATGAGTATGAGTTCGGGAAAACGTATCGCAGAGGTTTTAAATGAAGCTCCCGATATAGTCAACCCGGATAATCCCGTTATGGAGGTTAAAAACGGAGATATTGATTTTGAGGGTGTCAAATTTGCTTATAACAAGGGCGAGTCCGGAGGGTATGTTCTAGATGATATAAATCTGCATATTAAATCCGGTGAAACCATAGGAATAATCGGTGGAACAGGAAGCTCCAAGTCAAGTCTTGTTAATCTTATCAGCAGACTCTATGATGTTTCAGACGGATCGCTTTTGGTGGGCGGAATTGATGTCAGAAAATACGACCTTGAGGTATTGAGAAATGAAGTATCGGTTGTGCTTCAAAAGAATGT
The DNA here is from genome assembly GCA_017469405.1 of Lachnospiraceae bacterium. Classification (GTDB taxonomy): domain Bacteria; phylum Bacillota; class Clostridia; order Lachnospirales; family Lachnospiraceae; genus Coprococcus_C. Next base: position 2,116 of record JAFUGL010000111.1, read on the forward strand.
ATTATTTAGCGGAAGCATATATGATAACTTGAGGTGGGGCGATAAGGATGCAACGGACGAGGAGTGTCGTAAGGCGTGTCAAATGGCATGTGCAGATGAGTTTATAGAAGCACTTCCCGATGGATACAATACCCATATAGAGCAGGGTGGAACCAATGTCTCCGGAGGACAGAGGCAGAGACTTTGCATAGCAAGGGCACTTCTTAAAAAGCCAAAGATTTTAATCCTTGATGACAGCACAAGCGCGGTTGATACAGCGACGGATGCGAAGATAAGAAAAGCATTTAAAGAGGTTATACCCGGAACAACCAAGCTTATAATTGCACAGAGAATTAACAGTGTTCAGGAGGCTGACAGAATCATTGTTATGGATGAGGGACGTATCAATGGTATCGGAACTCATGATGAGCTTCTAAAGAGTAATGAGATTTATAAAGAGGTTTATGAATCCCAGACCGGCGGAGGCGGAGATTTTGATGAGCAGGGAGGCGCACACTGATGGCAGAAGAAAATGTAAAGGTTATTAAAGCACCGGGCGGTGGCAGATACAGAGGACCAAAGGTCAAGGTTGAAAATGCCGGTCAGATATTTAAGCGTTTAATGGTATATGTCGGTAAGAAATATAAATTTCAATATGCACTTGTAATTGTATGTATTATCGTAAATGTTTTATCCAATATTCAGGGAACGCTTTTTACAAAAACACTTATTGATGATTATATCATGCCTCTTATGGGTAGTGAGAATCCTGATTATTCAAATCTCTTACATGCGATTATAAGAGTAGCGGGCTTTTACCTGTGCGGCATAATTGCGTCACTCGTTCAACAGCTTACCATGATATATATTTCCCAGGGAACTCTGCGTGATTTAAGACAGGATTTATTTACACATATGGAGAGTCTGCCTATAAGCTATTTTGATAAAAATATTCACGGAGATATAATGTCTGTATATACCAACGACATAGATACCTTAAGACAGATGATAAGTCAGAGTATCCCGCAGTTTGTGAGCAGTGTTATAACTATTGTATCGGTGTTTGCGAGTATGATATTCTTGAGCATTCCGCTTACGCTTGTTACGGTGGTTATGCTTGCGATAATGCTTAAGGCGAGTACCAAAGTTGCAAGCCAGAGCGGTAAATACTTCGTTAAGCAGCAGGCTAAGCTCGGAGAGGTAAACGGTTACATCGAAGAGATGATGAGCGGTCAGAAGGTAATCAAGGTATTTAACCATGAGAAGGAGAGTATGACAGATTTCAAAAGGCTCAATGATGAGCTTTATGAAAATGCATACAGTGCCAATAAATTTGTAAATGTAATCGGTCCGGTCAACGCACAGCTTGGAAACCTCGGATATGTTGTATGTGCTATCGTAGGCGGTGCATTTGCCCTTAAGGGTTTCTGGGGGCTTACCACCGGTGCGCTTATAAGCTTCCTTACCTTTAACAGGCAGATTAATATGCCTATAAGTCAGGTGAGCCAGCAGATGAATTCTGTTGTAATGGCTCTTGCCGGTGCTGACAGAATATTTAAGATCCTTGATGAAAAGCCGGAAACAGACGAGGGATATGTAACCTTGGTAAATGCAAAGGAAGAAAACGGTGAGCTTGTAGAAACCACTGAAAGAACAGGTCTTTGGGCTTGGAAGCATACCCATCAGGCAGATAAGAGTGTTACCTATGTAAAGCTTACCGGTGATGTGGTTTTTGATGATGTTGATTTTGGCTATACCGAGGATAAACAGGTACTTTTCAATGTGGATCTGTTTGCAACTCCCGGACAAAAGATTGCATTTGTAGGTTCTACCGGTGCCGGAAAAACTACAATAACTAATCTTATCAACAGGTTTTATGATATACAGGACGGAAAAATCAGGTATGACGGTATAAATATCAATAAAATTAAAAAAGCGGATTTAAGGCATTCACTTGGTATGGTGCTTCAGGATACGCATCTTTTTACGGCGTCGGTTATGGACAATATAAGATACGGAAAGCTGGATGCAACAGATGAAGAGGTATATGCGGCTGCAAGGCTTGCAAATGCGGACGGATTTATTAAAAGGCTTCCGGATGGATATAATACCGTGCTTACGGGAGATGGAGCAAACTTAAGTCAGGGTCAGAGGCAGCTTCTTGCCATTGCTCGGGCAGCGATTGCCAATCCTCCGGTTCTTATACTTGATGAAGCTACATCTTCGATTGATACGCGAACAGAAAAAATTGTTCAGGCAGGTATGGATGGTCTTATGAAGGGAAGAACCACCTTTGTAATTGCACATAGACTCTCGACAGTTAGGAACAGTGATTGTATAATAGTACTTGAGCATGGTCGTGTAATAGAGCGCGGACCACATGATGAACTTATAGAAAAGAAGGGCAAATATTATCAGTTGTATACGGGTAATGCAGTGGGATAATTAATACTTTATGCAAGCCGGAAAAATGATTGTAAATAGCTTTTAGGGGAGATAAGATGTCTGATAGTATTGAAAAAAAGAAAAAAAGGATATTTGATATAATTCAGATAGGCAACAGAAATGATGTGCCAAGCACACTGTTTGATATATTTATTGTTGTCGTTATAATTGTTAACCTTTTTATAACATTCTTTGATACCTTTGATGAGTCTGCACCATATAAAGATATTCTGGACAGAGTTGAGCTTATAACGATTTTGATATTTACTGTTGAGTATGTACTTAGAGTCTGGACAGCGGAATATTTATATCCTAAAAAGGATTTTTGGAAGGCAAAGCTTAAGTTTATATTTTCATTTAACGGAATTGTTGATTTGCTTACATTCTTTCCTTACTATCTGCCGTTCTTTTTCCCGGCAGGAGTCGTTGCCTTTAGGATGCTTAGGGTTGTAAGGATATTCAGATTATTTAGAATTAACAGTCAGTATGATGCTTTCAATGTAATTTTAAATGTTTTAAATGAAAAGAAGAATCAACTCTTTTCATCTTTGTTTATTATTTTTATGCTTATGGTTTCATCTTCTTTGTGTATGTATAGCATTGAGCACAATGCACAGCCTGAAGCCTTTAAAAATGCGTTTTCGGGTATCTGGTGGTCCATGTCTACACTTCTTACTGTCGGATATGGAGATATATATCCGATAACTACTTTCGGAAAATTTATGGCAATTGTTATAGCATTTTTAGGTGTTGGGATGGTAGCTATTCCGACAGGTATTATATCTGCCGGATTTGTTGAACACTATTCTAAGATTAAACAATTTACTTTTGCGGCAGAGGAAAATGATATTCATTTCATTTCAATACTTATAGATAATGATCATCATTTAAAGGATTGTCTTGTAAAGGATTCCAACCTTCCGGCAGGTATGCTAATAGCATTTATAGTTCGAAACGGACAGGTTGTTATGCCTAAGGGAGATACAAGGATTCTAAAGGATGACAGGCTTGTTATATGTGCAGAGAGATATAGTGATGATAATTATGTAAGACTGAGGGAAACAAAGATTAAGTCAGAAAATCCATGGATTGGAAAAGAGATTAAAGATCTTGATATATCCAGACTCACAACTATAGTAATGATAAGAAGAAAAAATAAGACAATTATACCGACAGGACAGACGGTTATAAAAAATGGAGATATTATAATTTATTACACAAAAAAAACGGATGAGAATATATAATCAAAGTTATATTTAGTTACGTTAAAAAATATATTACCAATTGAGGGAAAAATCGTGTCACGTATAAGAATTTCTTCAAAATATCTAATACCATTAAGTTTTTTTTTGACTATCATAATAGGTGCAATTCTATTGATGCTTCCTGCTGCTTCGGCAACAGGTGAGGCAACAGGTCCGCTTACGGCTCTGTTTACTTCAACTACTTCTGTATGTGTAACAGGACTTGTGGTAGTTGATACATATGCACATTGGAGCTTATTTGGACAGTTTATAATACTTATACTGGTTCAGATAGGCGGACTCGGTGTAGTTGCAGTTGGTTCAATGATTATGCTTGTCGGTAAAAGAAAGTTTAATCTCGGAAGCAGAACACTTTTAAATGATGCTTTGAATGTTGAAAAAAACAGAGGGCTTCTTACTTTTTTGACAAGAATATTTAAGGGAACATTTTTCGTCGAAGGAATAGGTGCAGTTTTATATGCGATTGATTTTGTACCAAGATTAGGTTTTTCTAAGGGTATATGGTCAGCAGTTTTTCAATCGGTTTCGGCATTTTGCAATGCCGGTATGGATGTAGTAGGTCCAAATAGTATGATTGATTTTCATTATAACGGACTTTTGATGACGGTTACTATGGTGCTTATTATCCTTGGCGGGCTTGGGTTTGTTGTATGGTTTGATTTAATTGATAGTATAAAAAATGCAATTAAAAACAGATTATCATTTTATAAAATGCTAAAAAGACTTACGATACACAGCAAGGTGGTTTTGCTTATGACAGGTTTTTTGCTTGTTTTAGGGACAATCGGAATTTTTATTTCCGAATACAGTAATCCGGATACTATAGGTGAAATGAGTCTTGCAGGAAAGTTGTCAAACAGTCTTTTTCAATCTGTGACCTTTAGAACGGCAGGGTTTGCTTCAGTACCACAGGATATGCTGACAGAAAGTTCGTGTTTTATCGGTTATATACTTATGTTTATAGGAGGTTCGCCGATAGGTACTGCAGGTGGTATAAAGACCGTTACATTTTTTTTGGTTATGATGAATGTAACTTCGTATATCAAAGGAAGAAATGAAAATCTTGTCTTTAATAAAAGCGTTTCAACTGAGCTTATGCGTAAGGCTGCAGCTATAGTTTTTGTAAGTATGATAACAGTATTTATTATGACATTTGCTCTTATGGGACTTGAAGGTGTAAATCTGACTGATGCTTTGTATGAGATAGTAAGCGCACTTGCAACTGTAGGCCTTTCAAGAGGTCTTACTCCGTTGCTTGGAAGAGCAGGAAGAATTATTATAATTATATCTATGTATCTTGGAAGGATAGGACCTATTTCCATGGCGTTGTTTTTCATTAAAGGAAATGGTATGGATAACAGAGTCAGACATTCTGAAGGAAAGTTTTATGTAGGATAAAAATGGAGGATGTTATGAAAAAATCTATTGCAGTTTTGGGACTTGGAAAATATGGCAGAAGTCTTGTGGAAAATCTATACAAAATGGGTGCAGATGTTTTGGCTGTTGATGCTAAAGAGGAAATTGTAAATGAAATATCGGATAGATGTACATCTGCTATTTGCGCCGATCTTACAAATGAAGAGGAAGTCATAGCACTTGGACTCAAAAATATGGATATTGTAATTACGGCAATGGGAAGAAATCTGGCTGCAAGTATAATGTCAGTTGCTGTAGCAAAAGAGCAAGGTGTTAAGCTGGTTGTTTCAAAGGCTTCAACTGACAGAATGGCAACGATACTAACCAAGGTTGGCGCCGATAAAATACTTGATCCTGAAGAAGAGGGAGGTGTACGTTCGGCACGAATACTTATGTCATCGCTTTTCAGGGATTTTTTTGAAATAGATGAAAACATGTATATGATTGAGATGCAACCCAAGAAAGAATGGGTTGGAAAAAATCTTATGGAGCTGGAATTAAGAAAAAATTTAAATCTTAACGTACTGGCTGTAAAAGAAAAGGGAGAAAAGTGGAGCTTTGTTGACCCTAAAAAGGCTTTTTCTGATACATGTACAATTCTTATAGTAATGGAAAAAAAGGATATGAAAAAGTGGAAACTTAATTAAAAATAATAATTAAGAATAACTATTTTTTTATAGTTATCTTGAAGAATTTTTTGTTTATGATAAAATAAAGTGTATAAAAAACGAAAACCATACAGTAGCAAAGTTGATTTTTTAGTTGATAGAATGACAAGAGGGGATTATATGAAAAGAGATAATAGAGGTTTTTCACTTGTAGAACTCATAATTGTTATAGCGATTATGGCGATACTTGCAGGCGCTATAGCACCGGCACTTATCAGATATATAGATAAGTCCAGAAAGTCCAATGATGTTTCGGCGGCTAAGACGATAAAGACTTCTGTAGAGACAGCGCTTTCATATGAAAAAACATTTGAACTGATGACAACAGGTGATGAAAATACAACTACAGACGTAGATGGAAATACTGTTAAATATGCAGGCTATATAGAGATTGTACCAAATCAGCCACTGCCATCTACAACCGCAGTAATTATTCATCAGTCCAATAATGCAGATGTTGATCCGGCGGGTTTGACAAGTACTCAGGATGAGATAATGGATAATATAGGAGATAAGACTCCAAAGATTAAATATAAAAAGGCAGCAAATGGAACAGTTACTCCTACACATTATTATGTCTTTTGTACAACCAAGGGTTCGATTGCAGTAGGAATAGGTAAGGGTGTTGGTAATGGTGAGTTCTATCAGCTTGCTCCGGAAATCAGCAAATATTATCAGTAAGATATAGTTTGAGTAAAAAAGGCGCCTCATAAAGGATATTATGAGATGCCTTTTTTGGCACACGTCCGCGTGATGAAAATTGTCACTTCGTGATATGCGGGTAGCGTGGCGAGTAGGATACGATTTTAACTCCTCTGCTAGATTAAGTATATAAATTTATAAAAGGATATAGTTATGGAAGATAAAGGATATACAGTATTAATAGTTGATGATGATAAGGACTTGTCTTTGCTTATATCCGATATGCTGTTTGACAACGGTTACGGATGTATTTTGGCGGAAAGTCTGGATGATGCATATGATATAATTGAAAAAAACAAGGTGCATCTTATATTACTTGATATAAATCTGCCTGATGGAACAGGTTTTTCTTTGTGTAAAGAGCTTAGGAAGGTTTCTGAGGTTCCGGTTATATTTGCAAGTGCAAGAACTTCAGAAGATGACAAGATAACAGGACTTGATATGGGTGGAGATGATTATATAGCAAAGCCTTATTCCATAAAAGAGCTTATGTCAAGAATCAGGTCACTTATAAGAAGGACATATGGTTTTAGAGAAAAAGAAAAAACATATTCTTTTAAGGCGGGAAAGGACAATGTGATAAGCATAGATACAGGAAGACGTATAGTTAAGCGTATAAATAAGGGTATAGAAGAAGAGGTAGCACTTTCATTAAAGGAATATGATCTGTTAATATATTTATGTGAACATCAAAAACAGGTTCTAAAAAAGGAAAATCTTGTAAATGAAGTCTGGGGAGCTTTTAACACAGTTGAACCATCTACACTTACTGTACATATAAGGTGGCTTAGAGAAAAACTGGAAAACAATCCGTCCAAACCGGTTTTTATAAAGACTGTCTGGGGTGTGGGTTATATATTAGAGGAAAATGAGGATTAGAGTTTTTTATGAAAAGAAGCAGTATTACAAAAAAGATGTTAATAATGGCATTAGTCTGTATGCTTATTTGTACAGCTGTCTTTTTGGGCTTTTATATATCAGATGCCGATGATGAGAAGGATGATATATATGCCGACACTATTATTTCACTTAATGAAATTGATAATATGCTTGATGGTGATATAAGTTTAGCTGATGTTGAATCAAATAAGGATAATATTGTTTTTGCTAAGGATGAGATTAAAAAACTTATTATGGAGCTTCATGATCATAAATCTTTTGAAAAGAAAAAGGATAATACCGGTCTTTTTGCTTTTTATCTTCTGACTACGTGTTTTATTTTACTGATATTTTTACTGGTTTATATTTTGATTTTAAGACCTTTTGAAAGGCTTGAAGATTTTGCTTCTGAACTTTCGAAAGGTAATTTTGATGCCGGTTTAAAGTATGACAGAGTTAATATGTTTGGAGAGTTTACATGGGCGTTTGATCATATGAGAAGCGAACTTAAGCAGTCAAGGGAGCGTGAGCAGGAGGCAATTGATAATAATAAAACAATAATAGCGACCTTATCTCATGATATAAAAACTCCTGTGGCATCTATCAGGGCATATGCTGAGGGGTTATCGGAGAATATGGATTCTAATCCCGAAAGAAGAAAACGATATATTGATGTAATTATGAAAAAATGTGATGAAGTGTCAAAAGTAACCGATGATATGTTTATACATTCGCTGCATGATCTTGACAGACTTGTGATAAACAAGGATGAAATTGATTTAAAAAAAGTGATAAATGAAACGATAGATGCTCTAAATGGAGATAAAAAGGATATTGAGGTTAGGGAAGAAATTGATGAATTTACATTGCATGAAGCGGATAGCATGAGGATAGCTCAGGTTATAGAAAATATAATTACCAATGCAAGAAAGTATGCGGGCAATTCCAAGATAGAAATTTGGAGTATAATAAATAATAACAGCGAGTCAGATGATACAGTCAATAACTCAAATATATATGAACTTCACATCAAGGATAACGGACAGGGTATTCCTCCTGAAGATATGCCATTTGTATTTGATAAATTCTATCGCGGAAAAAACAAAGGCGATAAAAAAGGAGCAGGACTTGGACTCTTTATCGTAAAATATATCATGGAAGAAATGGGCAGAAAGGTTTACTTAAACAATAGTCGTGAGGGACTGGAGGTAGTTCTTTCATTTATGAACTCAAATGAGTTATAAAAATTTTATACTATATATGCGGATAAAATGAGCATATATAGTATGAAGTTTTATTTTTTTTATTTCTTAAGGACTTCTTAATAATTTCGATTGTATACTCTCATTAAAGATATAAATAAACGTTATTATGCTTTTCCAAAAAAGGAGAAATGATTATGAAAAAAACTATACTTGAAGCAAAAAATCTATGTAAAAGCTTTGCAAATGAAGGTACTCAGGTACACATTCTTAACAATATTGATTTAAAACTTTATGAGGGCGATTTTACGGTAGTAATGGGTGCATCGGGTTCGGGTAAATCCACACTTTTATATAATATAAGCGGTATGGATAAGCCGAGTGAAGGAAGTGTAATATTTAATGATGAGGATATAACCGGGTTATCTGAGAAAAAGCTTGCCAAGCTTAGAGCCTTTTCGTTTGGCTTTGTATTCCAGCAAATACATCTTGTTAATAATCTTACACTTTTGGAAAATACTTTGGTTCCGGGATATATGGACAAGGATAAAACAAAACAGCAGGTGCAGGAAAGAGCAGATATGCTCTTTGAAAAGATGAGCCTTTTGGACGCAAAAGATAGGTTGCCTTCTCAGGTTTCAGGTGGAGAGGCTCAAAGAGCTGCTATTGCAAGAGCGGTTATAAATGAACCGGCGATTTTGTTTGCGGATGAGCCAACAGGTGCTTTAAACAGAAGTAATACAGGAAAAGTCCTTGACCTTATGAGTATGCTTAACAAAGAAGGTCAGAGTATACTCATGGTAACACACGATATAAAGGCCGCATTGCGCGCAAACAGGCTTATTTATATCGAAGATGGAAAAATAGGTGGGGAGATGGAATTAAAGCCTTATTTTGAGCTTACAGGCTTTGATATGGATAGCAGATTTAAAGTGAATGATAATGAAGATAAAAATTCGTATCAAATTAGAGAAAAAGAAATCAATAAGGATGAATTAAAGGATAGAGAAGCTCAAGTGAACTCATGGCTTTCGTCTATGAACTGGTAGAAGGGTGGGAGCGATATGAGAGATTTAAATTTGATAATAAAAGGAAATTTCAGAAAAAATAAGGCTGCGTACATCACTGTTTTCATACTTATGTTTATTGTTTCCGTCTGCTTTGTAACTGTGCTCAGTGTGGTAAATAATACTAAAAAGCACAATCAAAAGGCTATGGAGGATACCGGACTCGGAGATATGCTTATCTGGTGCGGCGAATACAATTTTGAAAACTTTGAAGAAGCCAAAACAAAGTTTAATGAAAAGCTTTCAGATTGTAATGTCATATCGGAGGCTAAAGCTATAGATGTGATAGAAACCTATATACCTGATATAAACGGTACGGATTATGGCAATACAGTATTTATTATTGACTATAAGTCTGAGCAGGTGAGCTATAAAATATATGATAAGGATGATAATTTAGTTACCTCACCTCATTTAAACAAAGGTGAGATAATTGTTCCGATAAGCTTTAAGGTGCTTTTTGATGTCAATATAGGTGATACATTTGCCATAGGTCGTGGAGACGATACTCTGGATGTTAAAATAGCATATTTTTTTGAAGACCCTTATATGGGAACTTATCTTATGGGTATAAAGACATTGCTTATATCGGATGAGGATATATCTTATATCAAAGATAATTTTGGGGGTTATGCTTATGCAAATTCTGTATTATATTCACTTAAGAAGAGCGACTCAAAGATGAAGGATATAGAGTTTGAAAAGCGTGTCAATAGGGACACAAATATATCTGCGTATGCATGGATTACCATTACCAAAAATGAGTGTAGTACCTATATGATGATGATGGTTAATATTTTTTCCGGAATACTTTTGGGATTTATTATTATGCTTGTGATAATAGCCATAATAGTTCTTGGACACAATATAAGTAACAGTATAGAGAAGGATTATGTAAATTATGGAATATATAAGGCAATCGGCATAACAAACAGCAAGCTTAAAATTTCTATAATGTGCGGATACATACTTACTTGCATAATCGGATTTATAGCCGGTGTTCCGGTTGCCATACCTCTTATAAAGGTTGTAAATAAAATTTTAAGACCGGTGGGAGGTACCTACGTAGAGTCAAAAGCGGATATGGTCTCAAGTACACTTGCTATGCTGCTTATACTTTTTTTTGTAGGTATATATATAATGATAAAGGTGGCAAGGATAAGCAGGGTAACACCTGTTATGGCCTTAAATGATGGAAGAAAAAATGTACATTTTTCTTCGATTTTAAAACTACCTGTATCAAAGAGGTTTCTTAATACCTCACTTGCTTACAGACAGCTTATCTCAAGAAAGAAGCAGTATATAAGTGCGGTTATAATTACAGCTTTTCTGGTAGTATTTATGGTGCTTATAAATCAGATGCTTTCATGGATGTCTGGTGGAGATGCAAAGATAATGACCGAATTGTTTGAGCCTGTAGCATACAATATGGTAGTATCCGGCGAGAAGTCTGAAGATCTGGAAGCTAAAAAGGACGAGATTAATGATCTTATTGCAAACGAAAGTGAATATAAGATTATACATGCTACTAATCAATATGTACTTTTGGATGATTCTAAAATATCGTGCCAAATCATTGATAATCCGGAAGCTATAGGCAATATAGTCAAGGGAAGAACGTGCCTTTATGACAATGAAATTCTTATGACGGAATACCTGTCCAAAGAGCTTGGAGTGGGTATAGGAGATACTGTTGTTGTAGGTGACCATGAGGAGAAGGAAGATTATATCATAACCGGTCTTACGGCAAGCGGTAACGATGCGGGTAAGAGCTTTATCATGAACTTTGATGGCTATGAAAGACTTGCAAAGGATGTTGAATGGACATGGAGAGTTGCCTATTATGTTGTAAAGGATGAAGACAAGGTTGATGATATAGTTGAACTGATAAATGGCAAATACGGCGATTTGGGTATTAAAGCCGAACGCGAAGATTATGATATGGGAAACAATCCTATATCAGTTGCAGTTAAAGGTATATCTGTCGTAATATACACACTCTCTGCAATCTTTATTATGATAACGGTTATTCTTGTATCAGGTAAGATGTTTGAACGTGAAAAGAAGGATTACGGAATTCTTAAAGCCTGCGGTTTTGATGTAGGCAAATTAAGAAGTCAGTTCGCTGTAAGATTTATGATTGCATCCTTTGCCGGTTCTTTACTCGGAATAATAATTGCACTTTTGTCAGGCGAAAAAATAATAGAAATGATATTTTCCATGTTTGGAGTTATGCATATCGATTTAGTATTTGGCGCACCTGCACTTATTATTCCAGTTTGCGTAGTCGCACTCATGTTTTATGTATTTGCATATCTTGTATCAAGAAGGATAAAGAAGGTATCTACAAGAGTGCTGGTGGTTGAATAGGCAAATGAGAGTTATAAAAATAATTATTTATAAAGCATAATGAATAATAAAATATAAATGAACGCATACTTAATAGTATAAACAGTTGTAAAGGATAGGCTTTTATATAGCTTATCCTTTATCTGTATCAGTTGCTGGTAATACGGATTTTTAACTGTTGTTAAATTATAAAATATTATATTTTGTAAGGAGTGATACTATGCGTAGTTCAGTAGAAACCTATCATGAGGTTGCCGAAAGATGCAGCGCTTACGATAAGAAGCATTATCAGGACAGCTTCACCAATATAGCAGGAGATAATAAGAGCTGTCTTAACTGCAGACATTTTGCGGATGATGAATATTGCAGACTGGATTTGTATGATCCGATTGCAGATAATATTAAATAATATCAAATATGGTTTAAAAAAATAAAATACACCCTATAAGGTATAAAATAATTATCAAATATTGACATTATACCCTATAGGGTGTATTTGACTATTGCTTTTCGTGAATATCTTCGTTATCCTCATAATCACAATTATCCGAGTTTTTTTCACTTACTTCTTTATTCATTTGAAAGATTTTTCGTAATGTAAATGATGTTCCGTATGCGATAGCACCAAATATAAGTAACAACCACAAATACCAAATGTATATAAAAATAATTGGGTAGATTATGCAGAATGCAATAGGAGCAACCCATGCAATAAATATCTTAATCCAACTACCAAAATATCCGATTGCCAGCAGAAATGAGTTTATAAATATTTTTCCCAATGTATTTTCATAGCGGGCTATAAGTGGAAAGACAAATGGCACAACAAGACAAAATAGTATTATCTCAACAATCAGTATATATGTATATACAGTAGAAATAATTCCGCTTATATTATTGATCATTATATATTCAGCAAGCATTATTGCTATATATAGCAATATAATAAAAAAAGCCTGTGTGGATTGCTTGAAATTTTTTTTGAATTCTGTAACAAAACCTGATAAAATAATTTCTTCTTTATCCTCCTGTATTCTCATACACATTGAATATAAAGCGGTGATAGAAGCTCCTATTGTAAATATTGGAAGACAAAAAATTACAAAACATATATTTAAACCAAATATATTGCCAAAGGTATCCATTCCTTTTCGCAGAAAGGATCTTTTATCGGGAGGCTTTCTGTCATATGCCTCTTCTGTATGTTTATTAATAACATAATTATTTTGAGTGCTGTGCATAATAGTTCTCCTTGCTTTTATATAAATAAGGTGTACCTTTATGGCACACCTTATTTGAATTAAATATATTAATTTTAGGTAAAAATTATTCTTTTACACCACCAAGTGCCACGCCTGCAATAATATACTTTGATAAGATAAAATACATAACAAGGAGAGGTAATACTGTTACGAAAAGACCACAATAAATTTGTCCCCAGTCTCTTTCCTTGTCGTTTGCTTTAAGTGCTGCTACAAACATTGGCATAGTCATTTCCTTTCTTTCTGTTCCAAGAACGAGAGAAGGAATGTATAGATTGTTCCATGATGCTACAAACCCAAATATAGCTTGGGTTGCCATCGCCGGTTTGAGCAGTGGAAGAACAATTTTATTAAATGTATAAAATTCCTTTGAACCATCAATTCTTGCAGCTTCTATTATTTCAAGTGAAAGACCTGTTTCCATATACTGCTTCATAAAATATACAGTAGTAGGAGCTGCTATTGCCGGAATGATAAGTGGCCAATATGTTCCGTAAAGATGAGTAAGGTTACAAACCTTTATAAAACCAACAACTGAAACTTGAGTAGGTATCATCATAATTGCATATATGAATCCCCACATGAAATTTCTGCCTTTAAATTTATATGCTGTTACTGCATATGCGGTAAGAGAACCAAAATAAATTTGAAGAATAGTTGCCGGAACAGTAATGAGTAGTGAATGCCACATAGCCTGCATTACATTAACACCACTTGTTTTATTACCTGCTTCTATAAGGTTTTTAAAGTTTGTCATAAAATTTGAACCTGGCAAAAGTTTAATGCCGGTTACAATTTTGGATGATGGCAATGTGGAATTTATAATCAATATAAAAAATGGAAATATTGATATAAAACAAAGCAATATGCAAACAATGTATCGTACAAGTTTGACTGTTGAGTATCCTTTAACTTCCTGATCCATTTATTCTTTCACCTACCTTCCATCATTTGTCTTATCCTGAGTAATCTTATAGAATACCAAGCTTATTATCATTGTTACTACAAAAAGGACTATTGAATAGGAAGCAGCACGTCCAAGATTTTGAGCACTTCCTACTGTAGTATACTTTTTAATCAACATCATAACTGTTGTAGTAGAGTTTACTCCGTTTACAACAGGTCCACCATCGTTAAACAGCGCCGGTATATCGTACATCTGTAAACCACCTATAGCTGATGTTACAAGTGTGTACTGCAAAATCGGCTTAAGTAATGGGAGTGTAATTTTGAAAAATTGTTGTTTGCTTGTTGCACCATCTACCATAGCTGCTTCGTATAGTGATGGATTTATGCCCATTATACCTGCACAAAGTACAATCATGGTGTTACCATACCACATCCAAAACTGGATAAAAGCTATAATTATTAATGATGCCCATCCTTTATATAAGAAGCCGTCTTTTCCAACCCAACCAAAGCTCTTTGCTATGAGTGTAAGCGGTCCATTTATATCAAACAAGCTATAAAATAATACTGCTATTGTTGCTGCAGTTATAATATTAGGCATATACATAATAACCTTATATATACCATTTCCTTTAAGTTTATATTTTATGTCAGTAAACCATGCTGCAAGAAGTAGTGAAAGTAAAATTTGCGGAATGAAATTAAGTATCCATAATACTATTGTTATACCTAATGCTTTCCATATTTCTCCACCACCCAGATTACCAAATACATAATTCTTAAAATTTCCAAGACCAAATGATTCAGTTATGTTTCTTCCGTTTTTTGCTGTATAGATTAAAGAATTATAAAAAGTATATATTAAAGGATATAATTGAAAAATAAAAAATATTAAAAAAAATGGAACGGCAAACATAAAACCATATTTACCATGTTCTACAGATTTCTTTTTTGTCAAAGTATAACCTCCTCCCATGAATAATTTTATAATATACGCACCAGTAAAAAATCTACTGGTGCGTAAATACTACCTAAGATATAAATATAATTATTTTAGATATTATTCTGCTGCAGGTATACCAAGCTCAGTATTAGACTGATCATAGATAAATGCAATTGCATCATCTACACTAGCGTAATCACCTGTGTTGTAACCATTCATGGCCTTTTTGATATAATCTTCGTAATACTTATCAGCATATGTTGAAGCTGACTGATCAATACCTTCTGCGGCAGCAGCCCAAGTTTCATATGGGTTCTGACCACCTAGGAACTTAAGACCATTGTTATCGTCTGAAAGACTTCCGCTTGCAAGCATCTCATTAGCTGTCTTATTAACAACTGCATCACCGGTTACGTTTGTGATATCTACACCGATTGCAGGATCAAATGCGAGCTCGTAAGCGATAAATGCTGCAAGCTCTGGGTTAGGAGTATCCTTACCGATTGATACATAAGTACCACCCCAGTAATATGACTGAGGACCTACACAAGCACCCCATGAACCGTCTGTAGCACCATTACCCTGGAATACACCAATCATCCAAGGACAAGCAAAATAACAGAATACATTTCCGTCATCTGCCATGTTAGCAGCCCAGTCACCATTCCACATTGTTCCGCCGTTTGTATAATCTCCATCATAGAGCTTTTTAGCAGTCTCGAGGAATGTAGCAACTGAATCATCGAGCTTAACTGTTTCAGAACCATCTGCTGCAACGTTTACCCACTGCTCAGTATGAGCATTGATTATTGCATAGTAAACTTCGTCAGGACCATTTACAATTTTATAACCAGCTTCTTTAAGTGTTTCTGCAGCTTCAAAAAATGAATCCCAATCACCGATAAGCTTTTGAATATCTTCAGGATCGTCTGTACCAAAAACTTCATTTGCAATCTCTCTATTGTAGAATACTGAACCAGCTGTTGACTGCCATGTTACAGCCTTGAGCTCACCATTATATGTTGCAAAGTCTTTTGAATAATTGTAGTTATCATCCCACATGTCCATTGTAAAACCAAGATCATAAAGATTAGCTGTCTTTGAATCGTCTTCTATCCAATACTTTGCTGAACCTACATCTGCCGGAATAAGAGACGGATATTTGTCGGAATCAAATGCAAGATCAATTTGCTCTAATGATTCCTCTGAAGCACAACCAAGATTAATATATTCAATATAATCTGAATATTCCGGATATGCTGTAAGAACTACATTAAGCTTCTTCTGGAAATCATCATCCCATGAATACGCATAAATCTTTTTGGACTCATCCCATCCGTCAGTACTTGGAGCCACAATTCCTCCGCTTACAGTTTCCTCGGTTGCATCACCGCTTGAAGCCTCTGTATCAGAAGCTTCTGTCTTTTCAGTGCTTTCTACTACAGTAGTTGCATCTGTTTTTTCGTCCTCACTTTTACCACATCCAACGAGAGAAAGTCCCATTGCAAGTGACAAAGTAAGTGCCATTGCTTTTTTGAATTTTTTCACAAAAAGAATCAAAATATAGATTTTATAAAATAGAAATTAGAATAAAAAATAGCACAAACTATAACACTGTTGTATTAAATCATACTTAGTTTTTTCATTTCAGCTTCATTTATACTGTTGTCAATATGTACGTATATATTTAAAGTTGTACTTATATCCGAATGCCCCATTACTGTTTGTAGAACTTTAGGTGAAATTCCCGCCATTATACATCTGGAGGCAAAGGTATGTCTCAAAGAATGAATTGAAAATCGATTAATACCTGCTTTTTTACAAATACTGTTTATACCGATATCATACGAATTATTTCTTATCGGTGTTCCATGAATGCTTGTAAAAACAAGATTATTGAAAATAGAATTTCTGTTTTTCTTTCTGATTTTATATATTTCCATAGCTTCGATAAGTATTTTTCTGCATTTAACTGTCATATATATATCTCGAAGGCTTTGTTTGGATTTTGGTGTTGAAAAGTACCAACCCTTGTTTTTATCGTATTGCATGGCGTGTCTGATGTGTATATAATTGTTCTCGAAATCAATTTCGTCCCAGGTAAGCCCGATTAATTCGCCTGCTCTTAAACCTGTTTCAAGTACAAGACTGCACGGCAGGTAGTATGGTGTTTCTTTAGCAGTACTTAAAAAAGAATTTATTTCTTCTTGAGTTAATAATAGATGTCTGGTGTTTTTGTTTGATAAATGCATATTAGTTGGAATGACTACTGATTTTCCTATAGGATTTTTTAAGATGACATCATTGTCTACTGCGTATTGAAACATACAACTCATAGCAACACGTGTCTGTTTTATTGATGACTCCTTATAAGTTGAAGACATATTTTGTAATACTTTGCTGCAATGCATTGGTTTAACTTTGGAAATGAGCATATTTCCAATAACCGGTTTAATGTTTTTGTTGTAGTAGTTAGTGTAATTGATGACTGTCTTTGGCTTTCTTATTCCCTCGATTATACTTATCCATTGCAAAAACCATTCATTGACTGTTATTAAATTGGAATATGGATTGTCTAAGTTGCTGATATAATTATCATTTGACAATAATATTTTAGTGTTTGTTCTCATTTCTTGTTTCCTCCATATGTTTTTTATGGAATTATAACAGCGATGTTGTTAAATTGAAATATTGGTATGTTAATGTATAGTCTAAAATAACAATGAATATTCCTTGACATAAAATCTTACGCTTGCTATACTCAACATTGTTGCAAACTATTAATAATAGGAAGGAATTGAAAATGATAAGTGCAAATAATGTAACTTTAAGACTTGGCAAAAAAGCCTTGTTTGAAGATGTTAATATTAAATTTACCGAAGGTAACTGCTATGGACTTATAGGTGCAAACGGTGCAGGTAAGTCTACATTTTTAAAAATATTATCCGGAGAGCTTGAACCTACAAACGGTGAGGTTATCATGAATGCCGGAGAGAGACTTTCCGTGTTACAGCAGGATCATTACAAGTATGATGAATATAATGTAATGGACACAGTTATCATGGGTAATAAGAGACTCTATGAAATAATGAAGGAAAAGGATGCTATATATGCCAAAGAAGATTTCAGTGATGAAGACGGTGTAAGAGCATCAGAGCTTGAAGCAGAATTCGCAGAGATGGACGGATGGAATGCAGAGTCAGATGCTGCTACACTCTTAAACGGTCTTGGCGTAGAGACAGATATACACTATAAGCAGATGAGCGAGCTTGACGGTAACCTCAAGGTCAAGGTTCTTTTAGCACAGGCGCTTTTTGGTAATCCGGATGTTCTTTTATTGGATGAGCCTACAAACCACCTGGATTTGGATGCTATCGCATGGCTTGAAGAATTTTTGATTAACTTTGACAATACGGTGATTGTTGTATCCCACGACAGATATTTCCTTAATAAAGTATGTACACACATAGCGGATATTGATTATGCAAAAATCCAGCTTTATGCAGGTAACTATGATTTCTGGTACGAGTCAAGTCAGCTTATGATTAAGCAGATGAAGGAAGCAAACAAGAAAAAGGAAGAGAAAATCAAGGAATTACAAGAGTTCATACAGCGTTTCTCTGCCAATGCATCAAAATCAAAGCAGGCAACTTCCAGAAAACGTGCCCTTGAAAAAATTGAGCTTGATGAGATTAAGCCTTCAAGCAGAAAGTATCCTTATATTGATTTCAGACCGAAGAGAGAAATCGGAAATGAAGTCCTTATGGTTGAAAACATCTCCAAGACAGTTGACGGTGTAAAGGTTCTTGATAACATTTCCTTTACAGTAGGTCATGATGATAAGATTGCATTTGTCGGACCAAATACAATAGCTACAACTACCTTATTTAAAATACTTGCCGGTGAAGAAGAACCGGATGAGGGTACCTACAAATGGGGTGTTACCACATCTCAGGGTTACTTCCCTAAGGATAATACCAAGGAATTTGATAATGATCTGGTAATTGCCGACTGGCTTGCCCAGTACTCCGATGATAAGGATGCAACCTATGTAAGAGGCTTCCTTGGAAGAATGCTCTTTGCAGGAGAAGACGGTGTTAAAAAAGTTAAGGTTTTATCAGGTGGTGAGAAGGTACGATGCCTTCTTTCCAAACTTATGATCATGGGCTCAAACGTGCTTATTCTTGACGAACCTACCAACCACCTTGACATGGAATCCATAACAGCCCTCAACAACGGACTTATAAAGTTCCCTGGCGTTGTACTTTTCTCATGTCAGGATCACCAGTTTGTACAGACCACAGCCAACCGTATCATGGAACTTACAAACACAGGCCTCATCGACAAACAAACTACTTACGACGAATACCTCGCAAACGACGAGCTTGCAAGAAAGCGTCAGGTCATGAACATGCCTGTTGAAGAAGATGACTAAATTCCGGTTTGTCGGAGCAAGGGTCGGCAGGATATAAAGGGTGTAACTTCCGGAGTAGGTTTCCTTAAGGGTGCTTATCATATATCAGGTCTTCGAAGGACACGCTCTCGCTCCGTTATCGACGCAGGCTCACTAACCTCAATATAATTTCAAAAATAGGGATTTGACGCTTTTTTTGCATGAATGCAAAAGCTTCAAATCCCTATTTTCTCATTATATTTCGCTAAGTGAACGCGTCTCTAAATGGTCCTTCTAAAGACCTATATATGATTTCGCACCC